>JACPFH010000081.1 GCA_016183075.1 Deltaproteobacteria bacterium
AAAGCTTATCTATGACTTGGCCACTGCGGTGAACGCCCTGTGCTATCTCGACAACCGCTATCGCATCGATCGCTTCGAAGCCCTGATCAGCGGTTATGAGTCGGTCCGCCCGCTTTCCCTTCCGGAATGGGACTCATTCCCCAATGAGCTGCGGTTTTCCGCCTTGCGTTTTACGGTGACCCGGATTCGCGACTTCTTCCTGCGGAAGACCGACGACAGCCAGAGAAATTACAAAGACTTCAAAGAGTTCTTCGAGCGGCTTTTGATCCTGCGGCGGGAAAAGACCGGCGGCATGGAAGATATTCTCCTTGCCATGGCGACCGGCTACGACTACCGCAAATACCAGAAGTCAAAACCTTCAAAGTAAATTCAGCTATCGGAGCCGCCGCTCACGGCTGCGGGCCGAAAGGATCATCGGCTAACCTTCTCATCTTTATCGACGTATCCTGGCGAATTAGCCGAATCAGGGCGAAGAAGGTGAGCAAGGCACCCAGCAGGAAGAAGAGCCTGCCACCGCTCCACACGACATAGTAGAAATCGAGTTTGACTCGCGCAGCGTTGTACTTTTTTCGGTCCTCGTTGATGCGCCTGAGCACTTCCTCGTTTTTCTGCTGGTCGAGCTGTTGAAAACTGCGGTAGCTATCCTCCAGGCCCGTCTGCGCCGTCCTATGGAGCAGTCCCTGATATTCCGTGATTTTCACCGCCCCGTAAGCCCAGTTGCCGATCCCCAGCATTAGGGACATGAAGCCGGCTATCAGAAGATAGCTCGAATAGATATCGCGGACCTTCATATTCTTTTGATAAATAACAGATTTTGAACCATACGTCAATTTTTTTCTGCAGCCGCGACTTTTTGCCGCTGCGTACCATCCGGAACATCTCGGCCAGCTCAGGCCGAACCGATCGCAGCGACGCCAATGCGAAGAATTGGCTTGAACTGCACGGTTCCGTAGCATAGGATAGGGGCATGGCGCAGTACGTCATCGGCGATATTCACGGTTGCGTGGAGGAGATGACCCGGATGCTCGAGGCGCTGCCACTCCGACCCGCTGACCGGATTGTGTTTCTGGGGGATTACGTGGACCGGGGGCCGGATTCCAGCGGAGTCATCTCGCGCCTCATCGAATGGCAGGAGCGGGCTTCGCAGGAGCTGATCTTTCTCAAAGGGAATCACGAAGACATGTTTCTCTCGTATCTGGGTCTGGCGGGAAATTACGGCGACATGTTCTTGTTCAACGGCGGCGGAGCCACGCTGGCGAGTTACCGCGTTTCGAATCGACCGGAGTCGCGCGAAGAAGTCTTGGCCCGAATCCCGCCAAGCCACCTCGAATTCTTGCAAAACTTGCGGCTCTATTACTTGATGGAGCGGTTCCTATGCGTACACGCGGGGATACATCCCGCCAAGCCGCTCGAGCAGCAGGTTGAAGAGGAGCTGCTGTGGATCCGCGATGCATTTATTCTCAACCGGCACCCTTTCCCCTACACGGTCCTGTTCGGTCACACTCCCCAGCGGGAGGCGCTGTTTCACCTCCCCTACAAAGTCGGGCTAGATACCGGCCTGGTCTACGGGAACAAGCTCAGCTGCCTGGAGGTGGAGGAAAAGGTTTTGTTTCAAATCGGTAGGGGACAAAGGCAAGTGGTCCGGACCAGCGTCAAGGACCGCTGGGAACAGATCCCGCGTGTTCCCGCGGTTTAAACCTCCGCCTAGCTGTGCTTTCTCGAAATTCCCGCGGCGGTGTAGCTCAGTTGGTCAGAGCACGCGGCGCATATCCGCGGAGTCGACGGTTCGAGTCCGTCCACCGCCACCAATTTTTCTTTTCGCTACGGCTCAAAACCGAAAGTTCCAATCTCTGCGCGAGTATTTTTCTTCCGCCAGACGTTCGATATCGGTGAGGGGAAGCTCGGGCAACGGTGTCGTTGCCTCCCAGGTCTCGCACAGCGCATGTTTCACCGTGGCGGCATCGACATCCAAGTTGATCAAAAAATCCCGGTGCGAGCGACCGCGCCGATACGCCGGCTGGCGCTGCGGGGTGCACAGGGTCCGTTCCATCGACGCAATGTCGAAACGGAGCAAAAAAGTCCCGTGAAACAGCAAAAAGCGTCGCCTTCGGTACTGAGCGTTTCCCGAGAACTTCAAATCACGCAACGCCAGATCGGTAAATCCTTGAATTTCAACCCTGAACGCTATAATGTTTTGAATAGCTTGCTGGTGGCGTTGCATGACAAAGGCGTTGGTTGCGGAGATGTTCGCGAGCGGGTCCCGATTGGATATCCCTAAAATCAAGGCATAATTCAGGCAACCGGGCCCTTGGAGAACTGCCCCACCTCCGCTGCAGCGTCGGAAAATAGGAATGAGATTTTGCTGACAGGCAGACACATCAACTTCCGAGAAGACTCTATTTGAGTAGCCTAACACCACGAAGTGCTCGCGCGGCTCCCAAACCCTCAAAATCTCATGCTCATAGCCACCCTCGCACAAAGCGACTAGAGCCTCGTCGCAGGCTAGGTTCTGTTGCGGGGTCGGAAAAGTTAAGTCGATGTATTGCATGCGCGCGCGCGCCAATATATTAAGTCCCTGAAACCACCTTATTATTAAACGATAAGGGGGCGCAAAGTGGAAGCGAAAAAAAAGGGCCAGCGAACCAACCCGCCCGGCGCCCAAGCGGACAACGGTCGCCGAGAGCTGACAGCCGAGGGCCGCGCGCCCGGTAGCGGCGGGGCGCAGGAGTGGCTGGACTCGCTGGAGTATATTATTGAATACGTGCTGAAAGACCGGGAGTCCAATCAAGCGCTCTTCCTCTTGGAACGTCTGATCACGAGGTTGCGCGAGTCGGGACTGAACATTCCGCTATCCGTCAACGCTCCATACGTGAACACCATTCCGGTCGAAAAGGAACCGCCTTACCCCGGCGATCGCGAGATCGAGCGGCGCATCAAGAGCTATATTCGCTGGAATGCGATGGCGATGGTGGTCAAGGCCAACCGCATCCATCACGGGATCGGCGGGCACATATCCACCTTTGCGTCATGCGCAACCCTCTACGAAGTCGGCTTCAATCATTTTTTCCGCGGCGGCAATGGGGATCGCCCGCCGGACATGGTCTACTTCCAGGGGCACGCCTCTCCAGGGAACTATGCCCGCGCCTACGTGGAATGGCGAATCGATGCGAAACTTTTGCACCGTTTTCGCCAGGAACTGGCGGAAGGAGGAGGGCTTCCCTCCTATCCGCACCCTTACCTGATGTCCGACTTTTGGCAGTTTCCGACCGTTTCGATGGGGCTTTCGCCGATCATGTCCATTTACCAGGCGCGCTTTATCCGCTACTTGAGAGCGCGCGGCCTGCGCAGCGGGGAAGAGCCCAAAGTCTGGTGCTTCGTCGGCGACGGGGAAACGGATGAGCCTGAGTCCACCGGAGCGCTGACTCTGGCCTCGCGGGAGAATCTCGACAACCTCATCTGGGTAGTGAACTGCAACCTGCAGCGACTTGACGGGCCCGTTCGGGGCAACGGAAAAATCATTCAGGAGCTGGAAGCGCTCTTTCGCGGCGCCGGGTGGAACGTAATCAAAGTGATCTGGGGCTCGGACTGGGATCCGCTTCTGAAAGCCGACCACAAGGGGCTGCTGCGCAAGCGGATGGAGGAAGCGGTCGACGGCGACTATCAGAAGTACTCGGTTGAGCCCGGGAGCTACACGAGAAAGCACTTCTTCGGCAAGTACCCCGAACTCCGGGAGCTGGTCGATCACCTGACGGACGAGCAAATCCACAAGCTTGGCCGCGGCGGCCATGATCCACAGAAGGTCCATGCAGCTTATGAAGCCGCGGTCGAGCATAAGGGGTCGCCCACCGTCATCCTGGCGAAAACGGTCAAGGGCTACGGCTTGGGCGAAGCCGGCGAGGGACGAAACATCACCCACCAGCAAAAACTCCTAAACGAAAAGGAGCTAAGGGAATTTCGCACGCGCTTCGGCATCCCGCTTCCCGACGAGGAGGTCGTGGAAACGCCCTTTTACCGGCCGCCGCGGGAAAGCAAGGAAACCCGGTATCTTCTCAAGCGGCGAAAAGAACTGGGCGGGTTTCTCCCCGAGCGCAAAGTCCGGGCCAAGCCGATGGAAACGCCCGGCCTGGAGTACTCTGCGGAGTTTCTCAAGGACTCGGGGGAACTGCAGCTTTCCACCACGATGGCCTTCGTGCGCATCCTGAGCAAACTTTTGCGGCATAAGGAGATCGGCAGGCTCATCGTGCCGATCATTCCCGACGAAGCCAGAACCTTCGGCATGGACGCGCTTTTCCGGCAAATCGGCATATATTCGCCGAAGGGCCAGCTCTACGACCCTGTCGATCGGGAGACGCTCCTCTACTACCAGGAGGCAAAGGACGGTCAAATTCTGGAGGAAGGAATCACCGAAGCGGGGTCGATGGCTTCCTTCATCGCCGCCGGCAGTGCTTACGCCACGCACGGGATCAACACCATCCCCTTTTACATTTTTTATTCGATGTTCGGCTTTCAGCGGATCGGCGATCTGATGTGGGCGGCAGGGGATATTAAAGCCAGGGGGTTCCTGCTCGGCGCCACCGCGGGGCGAACCACGCTCAACGGCGAAGGGCTGCAGCACCAGGATGGCCACAGCCATGTCTTGGCCGGCACTATTCCCACCTTGCTTACCTATGATCCGGCGTTCGCTTACGAACTGGCCGTCATTCTACACGACGGGATGCGCCGGATGTACCAGGTCGGCGAGGAGATCTATTACTATATTACGCTGTACAACGAAAACCATCCGATGCCGGGAATGCCCGAGGGCCAGGAGCAGGGAATCCTGAAGGGCTTATACAAGCTACGAAAGGGCGAGCCAAAGAAGCGCCACAAAGCTCACCTGTTGGGCAGCGGTCCTACCGTTAGAGAGGCGCTGCGGGCGCAGGAGATTCTCGCGCAAAGGTACAACGTCTGCGCCGACGTGTGGAGCGCCACGAGCTACAAGCTGCTCCGCAGCGAAGCCCTCCGGGTTCGCCGCTGGAACATGTTGCATCCCACTTCGCCGCCGAGAAAATCGTACCTGGAGTCGGTACTGGAGAATGAGAAAGGTGTTTATATCGCGGTATCGGACTACATGAGACTCGTGCCCGACCAGATCGCCCCCTGGGTTCGGGGGGGGCTTGTCACCCTGGGCACAGACGGGTTCGGCCGGAGCGACACGCGGCCCAATCTACGGCGCTACTTCGAAGTGGACGCCGAACTTACCGTGATTGCCACCCTGTTCGCGCTCGCGCAGAAAGGAGCGGTGGAAAAGAAACTGGCGCAAAAAGCGATCAAAGACTTGGGCGTCAATCCCGAGAAGGTTCATCCTCACTGGGTGTAGCGGTGGAAAACTTGCGTTCGGGGGGAAGAGCAGATGGATGTTAAACTGCCCCGCCTCGGCGAGGGCGCCGATTCCGGCGTCGTGGTCAACATCATGGTCTCCGAGGGAGAGCAGATTCAGAAGGACCAGACGATCCTCGAGCTGGAGAACGAGAAAGCCGTCGCCCCCATTCCGTCGCCGCTCTCCGGTACGATACAAAAAATTCACGTAAAAGAAGGCGATGAGATCACGGTTGGACAGGTGCTGATCTCGCTTGCCGAAGAAGCGGCAGCCCCACAGCCCGCTGCTAAAGCCAAAGCCGAAGAATTCCCCCAAAGGGCAGAGAAGGCTGGAGCCCCCGTGAGGGAGGCGCCAGAAGAAGCCGGGCTCGCCCAAGAGTACCGGTACGAACCCAAAAGCGGCTTCCCACCCCCTGCCCCGCCGTCGATACGGAAGCTGGCCACGGACCTGGGAATCGACCTGACGCGGGTCCAAGGCAGCGAGCCGGGAGGAAGGATCACGCTCAACGACGTGAGAGCTTATATCCAGAGGCTCCAGCAGATTGCCTTTGCAAAAAAACCCGCCGTTACGCGGGAAGCGCCGGCGCGCGAGCCGGAGAGCATCGACTTCGCCAAATGGGGCCCGGTCAGCAAAAAACGCATGTCGCCGCTCAGGCGCACGGTAGCGGAGCGGACTTCGGAGGCCTGGGCGACCGTGCCCCACGTTTTCCAGCTCGACGAGGGCGACATCACCGCCGCCATGGAGCTGAGAAAAAAATACGCCCCGCTCTATGAGAAAAAGGGCGCGCGCCTCACGCTCACCGGGCTGGTTTTGAAGGCGGCCATCGCGCCGCTCAAGAAGTTCCCGATTTTCAACGCGAGCCTCGATGAAACAACGCAGGAAATCGTCTATAAGGAATACTTCCACATCGGCGTCGCCGTCGACACCGAGTCGGGATTGATCGTTCCGGTCATCAGGGACGTGGACAAAAAGAATCTGCTCGAAATCTCAAAAGAGCTCGCTGAGCTGGCGGAGCGAACGAGGCAGAGAAAGATTTCCCTGGAAGAGCTGCAAGGGGGGACGCTCACGATCTCTAACCTCGGCGGCATCGGCGGCGCCCATTTCACCCCGATCGTGTATAAACCTCAGTCGGCAGTCATCGGCTTGGGACAGGGCGAGTTAAAGGCCGTGGTAAGAGACGGCAAGGTGGAGGCGCGTCTGATGCTCCCGGTCACTCTCTCCTATGATCACCGGTTGATCGATGGAGCGGACGGGGCTCGCTTCGTCCGCGAGCTGGTTCAGGCGCTGGAAAGCTTTAAGGAAGCTGATTTCAATCTGGAAGGGAAATAAATGGATCCTTTGAAGACCGAAATTGTGGTTCTGGGAGCTGGCCCCGGAGGCTATGCCGCGGCTTTTTATGCGGCTGACAGGGAAAAGAAAGTCATCCTGGTCGACGAAGGCAGACGGCTCGGCGGGGTGTGCCTGAATCGAGGCTGCATTCCATCCAAGGCGCTGCTCCACGCCACCCATTTGATCCGAGAGGCCAAGGCATCGAGCCAGCACGGCATCACTTTCGGCGACCCGCGCATCGATCTGGAGCAAATGCGCTCCTGGAAAGAGTCCGTCCTCGATAAGCTAGGACAAGGGCTCGGCGGGCTGGCACAGAAACGCGGCGTTGAAGTGCTTCAAGGTAGAGGCCATTTCGAGGATTCCCAAACGCTTCGGGTCGAAACCCCGGCGGGGCAGAAATTCATCAACTACGAGACCGCCATCATCGCGGTCGGCTCGAAAGCCGCGATGCCCGCCGCCTTCGATCTCGGGAACCCCCGCGTCATGACCTCCACGGAGGCGCTCGAGCTGGAAGAGGTTCCCGACGAGTTGCTCGTCGTTGGCGGCGGCTATATCGGAATGGAGTTGGGAACGGTCTATGCCACGCTGGGAAGCAAGGTCACGCTAGTCGAGCTTTTGGACTCCATCCTGCTCGGCGCTGACGCCGATATGGTCCGGCCGGTCATGCGCTATGCCCAGGAGGCCTTCAAAGAAGTCCGTTTGAAGACCAAGGTTCTCAAGATGGCCACGAGCGGCAAACAGATCAAGGTCACCATGGAGTCGGACAAACAGCGGATCGAGGAGCTTTATGACCGGGTTTTGGTCTGCGTGGGACGAGCGCCGAACTGCAAAGACCTGGGTCTTCAGAACACCAAGGTACAGATGGATGACCGGGGTTTTGTCAAAGTGAATGCCCAGCAGCGGACGGCGGACCCGGCCATCTATGCCATCGGCGACGTGGTCGGAGGCGCGCTCCTAGCCCATAAGGCCACGAAGGAAGGCCGTGTCGCCGTCGAAGTCATCACCGGCGAGGCGAGCTCGTTCCAGGATGTCGTCATCCCCGCAGTGATCTTCACGGATCCCGAGGTGGCCTGGTGCGGCCTGACGGAAACCGAAGCGAAGGAGAAAGGCATCGCAGTGGAAGTGGCAAAGTTTCCCTGGGCGGCTTCGGGCAGGGCCATGACTTTGGACCGCACCGACGGCGTCACCAAACTCATCATCGAGCCCGAAACCGAACGTATCCTGGGCGTTGGCATCGTAGGGGCCGGCGCCGGCGAGCTCATCAGCGAAGGCGTGCTCGCCGTGGAGATGGGAGCCACTGCCCGAGACCTCGCCGGCTGCGTTCATCCCCACCCTACGCTTTCAGAGACGCTCATGGAGTGCGCGGAGGTGTTTTACGGCTATCCCACGCATACTTTCGTGCGCAAAAAAACAGGCTCGCTCTTGAGAAAAGCCGCCGGCTGAACCTTTTGGTTGCCACGCTCAGACGGAACCGCCGCGCATGACAGAACCATCCTCCCCGGTTTATCTGGTCGACGGGAGCGCCTATATCTTCCGGGCTTTCTTTGCGCTGCCTCCCCTCACCAACTCACGGGGCCTTCCAACCCAGGCGATCTATGGCTTCACAACCATGACCCTTAAATTCCTCCGCGCTCACCGGCCGCAACATCTCGCCGTGGCGCTCGACGCCGGAAAGGAAACCTTTCGCAATCAAATCTACGAGCACTATAAGGCAAACCGCCCCGAGGCGCCGCCGGACCTGATCCCCCAGTTTCCCTACATTCGCAGGGTCCTGGATGCCCTCAACGTCTCGGTTCTAGAGCTTCCCGGGTTCGAAGCCGATGATATCATCGCAACCCTGGCGCAAAATTTCTCCGCCCGCGGTCTTTCCATCGTGATCGTCTCCGGAGACAAGGATCTCATGCAGCTCGTGGGCGACAATGTGAGGCTTCTCGACACCGCCAAAGAAAAATGGATCGACGTCGACGGCGTCAAGGAGAAATTCGGCGTCGAGCCGGAAAGGGTAACCGAGGTCATGGGTCTCATGGGGGATGCCGTCGATAACATCCCGGGAGTAAAAGGCATCGGCGAGAAGACCGCCATCGCGCTGATTCAACGCTACGAATCGTTGGAGAATCTCTTCGCTCATCTGGACGACCTGGAAAATTCCGGCCTCAAGGGCGCAAGCCGCATCCGCAAGGCCCTCGTCGAGAACAGGGAGAAAGCTTTTTTGAGCCGCGAGTTAGCCAGCGTAAGAACCGACGTGCCCATCCAGGTCGAGCCCGAAATGCTTCGCTACACGGGTCCGGAAAAGGAAAAACTCCGACGGCTCTTTATCGAGCTCGAGTTCGGTAAGCTGCTCAAGGACCTCGACGCCGAAAACTCCGTAAAAGAATAACGCCCTTCTGGCCCGGATTCACTCCGAAGCTCCTCGGGGAACGAGCCATCAGGCCGCGGCCGATGGGTTCGTGCCATGAGCCGTAGCGTCTGTAATCGGACGTCCGCGGCCTTCCTTCTCGCCCCCCTCGGGCTTCGAAGTGAAAGTGTAGTCATGACCCTGAGGCTCTCGAAAGGTCAAGGTAGAGGTTTATTGCCCTCGGCCGGAGAGGCTTGCCCCCGAGACCGGTGAACCATCGCGCGGGCTTGGAGGGGACCGGCTTTCGGAATTACTTTCAATCAGAAATGCTATCATACGATCAGTGGCTTCGGTGTGAGCCGTTCATGGCCACCCAACCGCAAAAAATTGAGATCTCCGGAGACCACCTGACCATCGACCAAGTGGTGGCGGTGGTACGGGGAGGTACCCAGGTTGAACTCAGTCCGGACCCGCGGGTAAGGGAGCGGATCACTTCATCACGCGCCCTTCTTGATACGAAGCTGGCGCAAGGAGAGATCATTTACGGTGTCAACACCGGCTACGGCGGTAATGTCCGGTTTCTGATTCCCGCCAAGGATCTAAACCGCCACCAAGAAAACCTCTTCCAATATATGATCTGTGGGGTAGGGCCCCCTCTTCCTGAGGACACCGTTCGCGCCGCGATCCTCCTCAGAGCAAACGCCCTCGCCAAAGGATTCTCGGCAGTTCGGCCTCTCATCATTGAAAGGCTCATTGACCTGCTCAACCACCGCATCACTCCCATCGTGCCGCGTTATGGCTCGGTCGGGGCCAGCGGAGACCTTATACCCTCGGCTTACATCGGGCGCGTCCTGTTGGGACAAGGGGAGGTTCTCTATAAAGGGAAGCAAACGGCCGCTGCCGGGGCCCTTCGCCAAGCCGGTCTACCACCCATAGGACTTCACGCTAAAGAAGGTCTGGCGCTGATCAACGGGACAACGGTGATGAGCGGGATCGGGGCGCTGGTCATTCACGACGGCGCCTATCTTACTCGACTGGTTCTCGCCTGCTGCGGCCTGGCTTTAGAAGCGCTCGGCGGGGTGGACGATCCATTTCGAGATGCCGTCCAGAGCGTCAAGAACCATCCCGGCCAGATCGCGGCTGCCGCGCTCTGCCGCAAACTTTTTGACGGCAGCCGTTATATCCGCAACCTTGACGAGATCCGCAAGCGGATACAGGAAAGACACGGTTCCTTGACTCAGGAAATCGCGCGCGTGGAGGAAGCCATACAAACGCCTTACTCGCTGCGCTGCGTTCCCCAGGGTATCGGGCCCGTTCTGGATGCTCTGCGGCAACACGAAGCCACGCTGGAGCGCGAGATCAATTCCGTGAACGACAACCCCCTTGTCGATCCCCGGCAAGCCCATGTCTACCACACGGGGAACTTCTACGGGGGTCACGTGGCGCGCGCGCTCGATGGCTGGAAAATCGATCTCGCCACGCTGGCAAACTGGCTTCATGCGTTGATGGCCATGATCGTCGATGACCGATTCAATCACGGGCTTCCGCCCAACCTCATTCCCAATCCAGGCTTACAAACGGGCTTCAAGGGAATGCAGCTCTGCCTGACAAGCCTGGTCTGCGCCCTGCGGCATTTGGCGAACCCAAACCTGGTTCATTCTCTCCCCACCGAGCAATACAACCAGGATATGGTCAGCCTGGGAACGCACTGCGCCCTGACCGCCATGGAGATGACCAGGATCCTCGAAGCTTGCACGGCCATTGTGCTGATCACGCTCTGTCAAGCCATCGATCTGCGCGAGGGAAGGAATCCTCTAGGCCGCGGCACACAGGCGGTTTATGACGCAGTGCGCGGCAAGAGCCAGTTTCTGAAGGAAGATCGTCCGTTGGATAGCGACATTGGTCTGGTCACGGAGCTCATTCAAAAGCGGCTCATTCCACTTCCGGAGGGGGCGTAAGATGAATATCTTCGATGGCCTTGAGAGGTCCAAGGTTTATTTTCCCGAAAAAGAGGCGCTGTGGTCTAAGGGGACCGGCATGTCGTATTTGGAATTGCACCAGACGGCAGGTCGTTTGAGCGCCGCTTTGATGGAGCGGTTTCGCCTGGCTGAAGGGGATCGCGTCGCCATCTTTCTTCCGAATATCCCCGAGTTCGTTCTTTCTTACTATGCCGTCGTGAGGGCGGGTGCCATCGCGGTCTCGCTCAACGTCATGCTGAAGCGGGACGAAGTCGCCTTTATTTTGAACGACAGCGGGGCCAAGATCCTCTTCACGGCAGCCTCTCTTCTCGATCAGGTCCCGGAGAGAAGCGCGCTCCCTACGCTGGAAGGAGTCGTGTGTGCGGGCGCGGCGCAGGAGCCCGGGGTTGTGAAATTCGCCGATCTGGTCGCCTCTGCGCCGTCCACGATCCCGCCCAAGGCCAACCTGGATCCGGAGGCGGAAGCGGCCATCCTGTACACCTCGGGAACCACCGGCAAGCCCAAAGGGGTGCTGCTCACCCACGGCAACCTCATGTCCAACGTCTACGCCACCGATCACCACACCCGGATGTCACCCGAGGATAGACTCATTTGTTACCTGCCGCTCTTTCACTGCTTTGGGCAAAATTTCATCATGAACGCCGCTTTCAATGCCGGCGCCACCCTGATTCTGCATGAGAGGTTTGTTCCCGATGAAATCCAGGATTCCCTGAGGTCGAATCGGATTTCGATGTTTTTCGGCGTACCAGCCGTCTATGTGCGCCTGCTGGCTGCGCCGGATCTGGAGAATTATCTGGGCTCGGTGAGATATTTTTTTTCCGCTGCCGCAGCGATGCCCGTGGAGATCGCGCGCCGATGGCGGCAAAGATTCGGCCATCCGATCTATGAAGGCTACGGCCTCACCGAGACCTCCCCATTCGCTTCCTACAATCATGATTTCTCTTACCGCGAAGGCAGCGTCGGTACCCCGATCGAGAACGTCGAGATGAGAATCCTCGACGAAAACGGCCGCGAGCTTCAGCCCGGCGAGACGGGCGAAATCGCTATTAAAGGACCCAACGTCATGAAGGGCTACTACCGCCGCGCGGAGGAGGCCGCCGAGGTGTTGCGTGAGGGGTGGTTTTTAACCGGAGACATCGGCCGGATGGACGATGATGGTTACTTCTATCTTGTCGACCGCGCCAAAGACATGGTCAACGTGTCCGGCTTTAAAATCTGGCCCAGGGAAGTGGAAGAAGTCCTCATGCAGCACCCCGCCCTGAGCGAGGTCGCCGTGGTGGGAGTTCCCGACCGGGTCTCGGGAGAAGCGGTCAAGGCCTTTGCGGTATTGAAGGAGAACGCGAAGGCCGCGGAGCAGGAACTGATTGAGTTTTGCCGCGCCCGGATCGCTGTTTACAAGGCGCCCCGTCAGGTGGAGTTCATCGGCGCCCTGCCGAAAAACCCATCGGGAAAAATCCTGAAGCGAGAGTTGAGGGCAAGAGAGACACGGAAAGTCACGCCATGACCTCCCGCGTTCCCGCGCGCCTGCCTAAAGGTGAGCGCTGCTGACATGGCCGAGCGCGTCGCGATTGTCGGGATCGGTTTCACCCCTGCGCAGCCTTCGACGCCTTTCCGCTCATTCAAAGAGCTGATGTTCGAAGCGGCCCAAAAAGCCTATCTGGATGCAGGCATGGAGCCCGGCGATATCGATTCGTTCGTTACCTGCGCCGAGGATTTTCACGAAGGGCTGTCGATCTTCGACGAGTACACTCCCGACCAACTCGGCGCGGCACAGAGGCCGATGCACACCCTCACCCAGGACGGCCTGCACGGCATCGCCGACGCCGTGATGCAGATCCGCTCGGGGCTGGCGCAAACCGTCGTGGTGGAGGCGCACAGCAAGGCTTCGAACGTGCAAACGCCGCAGTGGCTCCTCGATTACGCCCTGGACCCCGTGTATAACCGCCCGCTCGGTTTTAACCCACATGCCCTTGCGGGACTCGAGATGAATCTCTTCCTCCACGAGACCGGCATTACCCCGCAGCAGTGCGCGCACGTTGTCGCCAAAAACCGAACTCAGGCGCTCAGAAATCCGCTCGCCGCCTATCCCTTGCGCTTGGTGGCTGAGGACGTCGGTGCGTCTCCGTATCTCTTTTATCCTCTGAGGGAAACCGAGATGGCGCGGCGGGCGGACGGTTGCACCGTGCTCGTGCTGGCAAACGAGCGCAGAGCGCGCGGCGCGCGATCGATGCCCGTATGGGTAAAGGGTGTGGGATTTGCCAACGACAGTTCGACGCTCGAATCGCGCGCCTGGGCAGGCGCCGAGTACGCTCGGCTGGCGGCTCAGATGGCTTATGACCAGGCAGCTATTGCCGATCCGCGGCGGGATATCGATTTATTCGAAGTCGACGACACGTACGCCTATAAGGAGCTGCAGCACCTGATCGCGCTAAAACTTTATTCTCATCCGGGCGATGCCGGCCGAGCCGTCGCGGCCGGTGAGACCGGCATCGGCGGCGAAACCCCCGTCAACGTGTCCGGCGGATCTCTAGGAATGGGCTGTACGCTGGAAGCGAGCGGGCTTTATCGCCTCGTGGAGGTCGTGCTCCAGCTTCGCGGGCAGGCTGGAGCGCGCCAATTGGAGAAACCCAGGGTCGGCCTGGCCCAATCGTGGCGCGGGGTGCCGACCACAAGCGGCGCCGTGGTAATTCTTGGGGTAGAATAGAAAGACGACAGGCACGAGGCACTAGGCAACAGTAGAGGCGTTTACTATTGCCTATTTCAACCATGGGCTATCGAAGAGTGGCAATCGTTGGCGCAGGCATGACCAAGTTCATGCGCCGGGCATTGGAATCGCCCACAGAGCTGGCGTGGCTTGCAGCCAAAGCGGCGCTCGATTCGGCGGAGATGAAGCTCGGACAAATCGGCTGCGCGGTTTTGGGCAGCGCGCCGGATGCCTTCGACGGCCTGCACATGAAGGGCGAGCACCTCGCCGACGGCTGCGGCGGTTGGAGAAAGCCCTACTTGAGATGTTACGTGGGCGGCGGAACCGGCGTCTATGCCGTGGCCCAGGGCTGGTTTCACGTCGCCTCCGGGCTTTTCGACACCGCTCTGGTTGTTTGCGAAGAAAAAATGTCTCCCTGCCAGCCTCACCCGCAGGGAGCCTTCCTCAGCATTTTTGACCACATCACCGAGCAACCGTTGAAGCCGAACCTGTTGTGGATCTTTGCCCTCGAGCAGAACCGCTACATGCAAACCTACGGGATTACGCTCGAAGAGATTGCCAGAGTCTCTGTGAAAAACAAAAAGAACGCCCTTGGCCACCCGGCGGCCCAGCTCGGGGCAGAGCTGTCGGTGAGAGATGTCCTTGCCTCCGAAGTCGTGGCCTGGCCCGTGCATCGCCTTATGGTGAGCCCGACCAGCGACGGCGCTGCCGCGGTGGTCCTCGCGGCCGAGGAAGTCGCGCGCCGCGTCACCCCCAAGCCGATTTGGATCCAAGGCGTGGGTTGGTGCCTCGATACGGCTTACTGGACCAACCGTGACCTTGCCTATCCGGAGTACGTAGAGAAGGCCGCATGGATGGCCTACCGCATGGCAGGCATCCGCGAGCCGCGAAAGGAGATTCATATCGCCGAACCTTATGACCCGTTTGCTTACAAAGAACTCCACCACCTGGAAGGGTTACAGCTTGCTCCCAAAGGCCAGGCGCCAAAGTTGCTGGCCGACGGGATCTTCGACCGCGATGGGAACCTGCCGGTCACGCCCTCGGGAGGTTTACTTGGAGTAGGCAACCCGATCGCTGCGGCCGGCACCATGAAAGTCTGCGAGCTTTTTTGGCAACTACGCGGCGAAGCCGGCGGCCGCCAGGTTCCGGGCAAGCCCGAGCGCGGCGTAGCCCAAGCTTGGGGCGACCTGATGCAAGTAGGAACGGTGGTGGTCACGGGAACGAAAGAACCGGAATGAACGCGACAATCAAAACGGTTCGAACGTTTTAAACGGTTCAAACGGTTCCAACCGTTCAAATCGTTATGCAAGGTCAACCAAAGATTGTTCGAGGAACGCCGTTAGATGAGCGGGACTTTAACCGCAGGAAAGTCTTTACGGTGGCGTATAGCCCCAAGCTGTATTACGCATGGGACACGGGTGAAGCGATCGGCCGCTACCTCGAAGAGCTTAAAAATGGACGGCTGATCGCCCGTCGCTGCCACGGCTGCCGGAGAGTGTTGATCCCTCC
>JACPFH010000082.1:0-1137 GCA_016183075.1 Deltaproteobacteria bacterium
CCGTGATCGCTCCGACATCGAGAAGAGCGCGTCCGGTTTTTTCCAGGGCCTCGATGAAAAGCCTCGGCTTGAAGCGGAAACGCTGCGCAAAGGCGAAACAGATAAGAAGCAAAGTGACCGCGATTCCAGCCATCGAAGGGTCCATGTTTCTGAAGAACAGCGCATAGATGAGGGCTCCCAATGCAAACACAGGGATCCAACCGGTTTTTAAGACCTGACGCAGCGGTGGGATCTCTTCTTTGGATAGGCCCCGCAGGCCAAGTTTTGCCGCTTCCAGGTCGACCTGTACAAAAAGCACGAGATAGTAGAGGAGCGCCGGTACGATAGCGGCAATGGCCACCTGGGAATAGGGGATGGCCAGGAACTCTGCCATCAGGAAGGCTGCCGCACCCATAATAGGGGGCATGATGATCCCTCCTGTGGAGGCGGAGGCCTCGATGGCAGCCGCAAAATTTGGCCGGAATCCTGATCTGATCATCATCGGAATGGTGATCCAACCGTCAACCATGACGTTGGCCACGGCGCTACCGCTGATGCTGCCAAACATGCCGCTGGCTGCCACGGAGATTTTAGCCGGCCCGCCGCGAAACCGTCCCATGATGGACTGGGCCAGCTCAGTGAAGAAAAGTCCTCCGCCCGCCTCGAACAGCATGTTGCCCAGGAACACAAAGGCCAGGACCATCGTCGCCGCAATTTCCAGCGCATCCCCGAGCATCGCGTTGGAGTCTAGGTACATGTAAGCGGCGAGCCGGCCCAAAGGAACACCGTCGTTATAAAGGAGGCCCGGGAAAAAATGAGCGAATCTCGCGTACACCAGGAAGGCAGCCGTGATGATCACGAAGCTCCACCCTATCAGCCTGCGCGTAGCCTCAAGAGCCAGAAGGACCGCTACGGCTCCCAGATAGGGCTCGAACGGGGGTTTCAACCCTAGCGTCCGTTGGGGAAAAAAGAGGGCGATGTACAAACCGCAGGCGAGTCCCAAGCATGCAAACACACCGTCATACCACGGCAGACGGGTACGGGAACTCCTCTCGCTGGGGACCACGGCCAGGTAGACCGCTCCCAAGATCATGCCTAGAAAGAACCCCAGGTACTGCTCCTTCCAGATGAGGAGGTCAAAGTACACGGGGAGGTTCA
>JACPFH010000082.1:1165-3011 GCA_016183075.1 Deltaproteobacteria bacterium
CCGGCGACTGGCAGCAGGGCAAGCAGGGTTCGCTCGCAGACTCCGGGTAATCCAGCCAGGGTGCGGTAGCGACCCTGAAATTCGTCGACGAGCTCAGCCGGACGATCGGGTTTGGCCATCGATCGTCTCTATTTCGTGGCTAAGAGTTCCTGCTGGACCTTATCCATCTCCGGCGTCCAGACCCGTTTTTCCTTTAAAAAGCGGATGGCCGCCGGATGATAGGGAATGGCCGCGTTCTCTTGCACAACCTGGTCGTGGGTCCAATACTTGAGCTGCGGGTTGATCTTAAAGAGATCCTCGTTGTGCTCCCACAAGGTCTTCAATACCTGATAGACGGTGTTGTCCTCGGCTTTCGTGCCGGAGCTGAAGTAGAAGTGGTAGCCAACAACTGGAATGGTCTCTTTGAGTCCCGGAGCATCTCCTGATTTCAGCGTGTCTGGAAAGGATCCGGGGAAGATTTTCTGCATGCTTTTGACGGCCTGTGGATGAGTTTCAATAGGGAGCCAACGGACTCCGATCCTGGCATCGGCCTCCCGGATGATGGGCATGCCGGGGGACGAGCATGTCGACGCCTCCACACGACCATCGATAAGGGCCTGGATTCCCGTTACGACGCCCGAGACGGGCATAACGTTCATATCTTTGTACGTGAGGCCACCGGTCGCCACAACCGCCTGAGACAGGAAGCGGCACCCCATGTGACCGTCAT
Source organism: Deltaproteobacteria bacterium (assembly GCA_016183075.1). GTDB lineage: Bacteria > Desulfobacterota > Binatia > UBA9968 > UBA9968 > 2-12-FULL-57-22. Next base: position 1,875 of record JACPFH010000082.1, read on the forward strand.
AACCGCCTGCCACCCTGGCGCCTTTAAGATCCGCGATCTTTTTATATTTTGAGTCGGCCCTGACGAGAACAGACACCTTGCCCGCAGGCGCCGCCCAGATGAGCCGGAGATTTCGGTGCTTCTCTTGATAGTACGGGGCAATGGCGTGATAAGCTCCCCATGCCTCGAGCGCATTTAGGATTCCGAAGTCGGTCTCGCCCCTGTTCATGAGAGGGATGTAGTCTGTAAAAGCCGCATAGGACGCAACGCGGGAAGAGCTCTTGTAATGCTTATCCACCACGCTGGCCATGGCGCTTGTCATCACGTGGTTCACCGACCCGGCCGGCCAGGTTGCCCATCGTAGAATCCGAGGTTTTTCCTGGGCGGCAAGCGTCAAAGGTAGGGAAAGCCATAGCAGGGTTAGAATCACGAACCACACAGTCCGGAGCCTTATCGCTTTCATCGCTGTTCTCCTTTCGTTTCGTTAGGTTCGCTCGGGCGAATCAATTCGAATGTCCCATAGATCCTCTTCGCCGCCCAGGGCCGGGCAGTAAACATCGACTTGAAGCAAGGTCGCGCAGCCGGGACAGATGTATTCTTGGAGGTGTCCCAGGTAAGGCCCGCGTGTCGGCAGCGGGCGCAGGGCGAACCTGTCGAGAGTCACGACCCGCTTGAGGCAGTGTTTCTTGTAATTCTCTTCGGGAGAGCAGAACAGATGGCCGCAGCGGGTGCAGCGGTAGCGAACCGTGCTGCCGTTGCGTGCGATCTCCAGGTACTCGTGAATCCTTAAGATCGTGTTCCAGTCGGCGCCGTTGCCGGCCTGAGGAGCCGCGGACGCGGGGCGTCTGCCTTCCTTAAGTCTTTGCTCCCGGATTTCACGGCGGCGCTCTTCGGTCTTGCCGTGGTCCAGGGAGAGGGTCGATGCGTCTACAATCACACCGTAGATGTTCCGGGCAACTTCCGGCGAGGTTATCCCGGCGCGAAGATCCTGAACCACCGCCTCGACGTTGCGATCCAGCGGATCTCCGTATCCGCCTCCGCCGGACACGTAATCGGCGAGCAGGCCGAATTCGGGCACGGAAACTCGCTCCGGCGATCCTTCGGGAAGGTAGGTCTTGCCCCACCCCTTCGCCTCAATGTCGTCGATGTCGGTAAGAT
>JACPFH010000162.1 GCA_016183075.1 Deltaproteobacteria bacterium
TTCCGATGGCCTTCGGTCACATCGTTCGAAGCGCCAAGGAGATCCGAAGGCTCCTTGAAGTTAACTACCTAGGAATTGATCAGGAGTTAAAGCGGCTCTGCAACAAGGTAGAGATGGGCTTAAAGATCCTGTGGGACGTGGACAACATCTTTGAATACTTTGTCAATAGAGATAGGGAGCTACGCGATTTCCGCGACACGATCTTCGGGCGCTCCCGTCAGCCCACCCACGGAGAAAAAATTGACCTCGGTCGTTTGTTTGAAAGCAAGCTTAACACGGAAAGAGAAAAGCATGTCGAGACAGTGCTAGGGGTCCTGAGCGGTTATACGGTGGATGCCAAGGTCAATCCGCCGACCCATGAGAAGATGGTCATGAATGGGGTTTTTCTCGTTGAAAAAGGAAAGGAAGGCCTTTTTGAGGAGAGGATCCATCGAGTGGCGGCGCTTTTCGACGGCAACTTCGCCTTTGACTACAGCGGTCCGTGGGCCCCGTACAACTTTATCGAGCTTGAGCTGGACGAGCTGGCCTCAACCGCCTCTTGCCACCAATCAAAGGTGAAGGTCCTATGAGACGGGGACCATATGGCATTTTTGATTGACAGTTTTCTTTTGTTTATTGCGGAAAGCATCCTTGAACAGGCTCAAACGGAGTTTATGAATGAGGAGGCGGTGAGACGTGAGCTCAGGGAGCTGTACGAGAACCTTGAGAGCGGAAGGATTGCCGAGGAGGAGTTCGAAAAAAAGGAAGAGGAACTGGTCAGAAGGTTGGAAGAGATCGAGGAGTACAAAAAAGAAATAGAGGAAGCGGCCTAACTTCGCCGGAGCGGGTCAATCGTCAATCGTAATTCGTCAATCGTCCTGTCCCCCCGATTAACGGTTGACAATTGACGGTTAACGAAACAGTTCCTAGATGGGCAAGCCACATGAATGGTACTGACACTTGTTTTTGCCTGCAGGGTAGAGAGGTCTCCTTGGTGGAGGTTCTGGACAGGGTCCTCAACAAAGGGGCGGTGCTGACCGGGGGCATAACGATCTCGGTGGCCGACATCCCTCTTCTATACGTGGGCTTAAACCTCCTCATCGCCTCTATAGAGACCGTGAACAGCCATGTTAGCGGAGAGAAAACTTACGGAGCGTGAGGTTCAGAACCCCTGGCCCCCCCTGTCTGCGCCAGCCAATGGCAGGCAGGCAGCTCGCTTAAACCTGGAAGCGGAGAAGGTCGAGCAGGGTCTGGCCAAGCTGGTTCTCTCCCTCATTGAGCTGATCAGGCAACTACTTGAGAGGCAGGCCATCCACAGGATGGACGCCGGCTCTCTAAGCCCTGAGGAGGCGGAGAGGTTGGGGACTACACTCATGAAGCTGGAGAAGAGGATGCAGGAGCTAAAAGAGCATTTCGGTATTGATGATCTCAATCTCGATCTCGGCCCTCTGGGGAAGCTGATCGATTAAAGTCGAAGGAGTTATGGATGCAGGGAGGAGCGATTGTCCATGCGACGCAGGCCACCAACCTCGCCGATATCCTGGAAAGGGTACTGGACAAAGGCGTGGTCATTGCCGGGGATATCAGGATCAAGCTGTTAGACATCGAGCTTCTCACTCTGCAGCTCCGCCTGGTCATCGCTTCCGTGGATAGGGCCAGGGAGATGGGAATCGACTGGTGGCAACTGGATCCCTTCCTCTCCTCTAAAGCGAGAGAGAACGGAAAGGAAAAGGAAGAGGAGCTTGAGGCCCTCAAGCAAAGGGTTGAGCAGTTGGAAGCCTGCCAGGCACCCAGAGATGCTAGGAAAGAACGTTCAAGAAAAGGACTCTGACCTAAGAATGAAGAAGGGCGATAAAAAGTTCGATCTCTCTCAGGTGATCGGCGGCGCGCTCGATATCTTCGGTATTAAGCTAGACTTCGGCGAGCTGCTTTCCTCCTCCGCGGAGGTGAGGGAGCGACTGCAGGAGCTGCGGGAAAAACTCAAACGGGACGGCGGTAAAGAGGTCCTGACAGATGAGGAATGGCAGGCAAACATCAGCGGGCATGTGAGAACCCGGGGTGTCCTGGGAGAGAGAGAATATCACATTGGCACAGGGGTGCGGCCGCGCAGACAGCCCCACGCGCCAAAAGCCCCCAAACCTCCCGAGGTCGTGGAGCCGACGGTTGACGTCTTCGATGAGCCTAAAGAAATTGTGGTAGTGGCTGAGATTCCCGGTGTCAGCCTTAATGACCTGGAGTTGAGAATCCGGGACAGAGTATTTTCCATTTCTACGCGACCTGGAGCCCGGATGGGGTATAGGAAGGATATCGAACTCAGCGCACAGGTAGACGTCAGTACCCTTAGAGCCACATGCCGTAACGGCATCTTGGAAGTGCGCGTGCGGAAGAGCGAGAGTGAAGGCGGATGACATTTGTACTTCTTCTTGAGAAGGGAAAGGCGAGAGCGAAAGAGGTAGCCGTCCTTGCAGAAAGATAGGTGGTTTGAGGTATGTTGCGAGTCAACGATATAGATCAGGATTTTTTTCTCTTCTTGCCCAAAAGCACCCGAGCGGCAATCCTCGATGCTGAGGATATTGCCGGGACCCTGGACAAACTTGGCTATAACGTTCCTCATCTGATCAGTGTATTTGAGGTTCTTGGGAAAAAGTGGCGGATGAGAGTGGGGCCCGGTATAGTGAAATACGGAGGGAAGCAAGGGCAATGAAACTTTCAGTAGGCCGCAAGTCCCTGCAGAGCCTTCTCCCTAAGAAAGGCCAACATGCCGGCAAAGATTCTGATTGTTGAAGATCATCCGGATTCGCGGGAGATCCTCGTTTTTCAGTTGTGCCAAATGGGTTATGAGGTCATTGAGGCTGCAAGCGGGCCAGAGGGAATAGAAAAGGCCATGGCCCACGGCCCTGATCTCGTCATCATGGATCTGGGCCTTCCAGGGATGAACGGGATCGATGCAACGATCAGGCTTAAACAGAATCCTAAAACAGCAGACATACCGGTCATTGCGCACACGGCTTGGAGGGAGCAAAAGTACAGAGACAGGGCTATGGAAGCGGGCATGGCGGAATTTTTAACTAAGCCCACTCGTCCAGAGGTGTTTAGGGAGGCGCTCCAAAGGATTCTGGTAAGTAGGACGCAGAAAATGGCCTCGCCCGCGTAGCATCCTATCCATGCACGCAGCAAAACCTCCTCATATGTCAACCAGACGAGGTCGCCAGTCAACCTGCCGGCTTGCCCGCGTCTTAACGGGTATCCTGGCTCTTAGCGTGATAACGGCGTGCCAAGCGAGCAAGCCAAAAGGCGCTCCTGTCAAGATCGGTCTAATCGCTCCCCTCTCCGGGCCCATAGCCGCATCGGGGCAAGCCATACAACGCGGCATGCTGCTCGCGATGGACGAGATCAATCGGGATGGCGGCCTCCTGGGCAGACCTCTGGCTCTGGTTACTCGGGATATTCAAAACGACCCTCCGGCAGGCGTCGCGGCCCTTAGGGAGCTGGTTCAAACCCACTCCATAGTGGGGGTGTTTGGCGGAATTTTCAGCCCCGTGATGCTCGGCCAACTGGATGCTATCCACGAACTCCAAATCCCTCTTATTAATCCCTGGGGATCCGTCGGCGCCATCACCAAAAACGGCCGCCAGCCCAATTTTGCATTCCGCGTCTCGTTAAGCGATGAGGATGCCAACGAATTTCTGGTTCGTTACGCTTCGGAGATCGTCGGCATTCGTAGGCTCGCCATTATCGCGGACACGACCGCTTGGGGTGACTTCAACGTGGCAGGCCTCAAGACGTGGATTGTCAGACTGGGCGCTAAGCTCGCGGGGATCGAACGCTTCGATCAGGGTGATACAAACATGAGCAAGCAGCTTAAACTTCTTCAGGTGGGGGACTCCCACGGGCTTCTCATGGTTGCCAATGCGCCGGAAGGGGCTGCGATTGTGCGCGGCATGGCAACCCTCGGCTGGAAGGTCCCTATCATCAGCCACTGGGGCGTCAGCGGGGGCCGCTTTGTGGAGCTCGCAGGAGTCGACAATGCCGAAGGCGTCTTCACGATTCAGACCTACTCTTTTTTCGGCTCGTTGTCAGCGAAAGGGGAGCGTGTGCTTCACGCATATCACGCTCGCTTTAAAACCCGCCGCGTCGAGGAGGTAGCGGCTCCGGTCGGCGTGGCTCACGGGTACGACGGCACCCAGCTTCTTGCGCTGGCCATCCGAAAGGCCGGCTCGACCGACGGGCCCAAAGTCCGCGAGGCGCTGGAGCGTTTGGATCCTTATGATGGGGTGGTCAAGCTTTATGCTCCAGCCTTTACGCCCGAGCGCCACGATGCCCTGCTCGCCAAGGACTATCTCATGGCGGTATGGAAAAGCGGACAGCTCGTACCTGCCGAAAAGCCGCGCTTGAAGGAAAAAACCTGATGTCTGTTCGCCTTGCGTTCACGCGGACGCTCTACGCGCGCTTCCTGCTCGCGCTCGTGCTCGTTGGGATCATCCCTCTCGGCCTGATCGGGCTTGGCATCGCGGTTATGTATGGACGGGCGGTCACGGAGCAATCGGCGCGCGAGCTTATAGCATTTGCCCTGGGTCTCTCCGGCCAACTTGACGTCCATGTGAACGGGCTGTTGGAAGATAGCCGGGCTATCGCTTCGCTGCCGGACATCATCAGTATGGACCGAACCCGACAGGATGCTTTGCTTAAGGAGCTCTTCCACCAATACCCAAACTTTGCCCGTCTGTCGACGTTCGACCGTTCAGGAGAGCTCCTGGCTTCGTCGCATCCGGGCACCCCCTCATCCATTGCCTTTCGAGATTCGTTCCAAACGGCAGCCGAGCGCGGTCATCAGAGCTGGATGGCGGCTACTACCCTTAGCACCGGACGCTCTTCTTTGCTCATTCACACCCCGATCCGGAATGCCGAGCGTCGGGTGATCGGCGTTTTGGGCGCAGTGGTCGATCTGGAGAACTTCTCAGCGGTGCTCGAGCGGGTTCCTGTTGGCGCAGGCGGCCGAGCCTTCGTGCTGGACGTGCGGGGAAGGGCGCTGCTGCACCCGAACCGAGCGGTGTTAGGTAAGCAACCCGATTACTCGTGGGTGGGTCTCCCCACCGGAGGTCTTCCCGCAGGACCCGCCGCGGCCCGCTACGATTCGGAGGGCGAGGCCCGGTTTGCCGGTTACGCGCTGGTTCCGAACACGAGCTGGACAGTGGTTGTCGAGCGGCCCGAGGCGGAGATCCTTTTGCCGGCAAAGCGGTCCTGGAGGATCGCGCTGGCGGGACTGGGGATAAGCGTCCTTCTTGCAATCTCGGCTGCGGCTTTTCTTGCGTGCAGGCTCACCCGTCCGGTAACCGAGCTCGCTAGAGCGGCGGGAGCCCTGGCGGCCGGGGAACCATCCGGGCCGCTCTTGCCGATGGCAAGGGACGGAAGCGAGATCGGACTTTTGGTCGAGGCCTTTGACTCCATGCGCAGGGCGGTCGAGACGCGTGAGGAAGCGCTCAAGGCGAGTTACAAAGAGCTACAGATCCTCCATGAGATAAGCCAGAGCGTTTTACATACGATCGAGCTTCGCCCGCTTCTTGAGACGATTCTCGAGAAAACGCTTTCCATCGGGCCCTTCGATATCGGCGCCATCCTCCTTTTAGATCCGAGCGGCCAGCTTCTCGAGCCCCTGGTCTGGCACGGGTTTCAGAATGGAAGAGAGCTCCGAACGCACAGGGTGAGCAACTCGACGAGCGGGAGGGCTCTCGGCCGCGTGCTGAGATCGAGTGAGCCCGCGGTTTTCGAGAGGGTGGATGATTGGGAAGGGATGCGCACCTTCAAACGCGAAGGGGTTCGGTCGGCCATTGTGTTACCTGTCCGCGGCGAAGAGGAAATTTTAGGGGTGATCCATCTTGGAAGCCGCACCCAGCGAACTTTCGAACCGCAAGAGATCCGTCTGCTCGAAGCCATCGGCAACCTGACGGGCATTGCGGCACAGAAAGCCCGATTATTTGATGAGACCCAGCTCAATCTCGAACGTATCCGGGCGCTGCGGGAGATCGACCAAGCCATTACCTCGACATTAGACCTCCGCACCGTCTTGGATGTCCTGCTGGAAAAAATTGACCTCATTCGGCCCCGCTCCGTCGCCACCGCGAGGTTAGTAAACCGGCAAACCGGCGAGGTGGAACCGATCGCCTGCCGCAATATTGATGAGAAGGAATGGAAGTTAGCGACGGCGAGGCCCGGAGAAACTCTCAGCGACCTGTTACCCCAAGGTAACGCCCCGGTGATAATCCGCAATGCTCAGACAGACCCGCGATCACGGGACACCGAGTTCCTCCGCAAACACGGGCTGGTCTCCTGCTTACGAGTCCCCCTGATTGCCAGGGAGGAACTCCTGGGGGTTCTCACCGTCTTTACTAGAGAGGAGCGCGACTTCAGCAGCGAGGAGGTAGAATTCCTCACGGCAATTGGAGGGCAGGCAGCCATAGCGATCCACAATTCCCAGCTCTATGAAGAGATGGCCAAGCTAGCAGGAGATCTGGCGAGGTCGAACAGGGTGAAGGATGAATTTTTAAGCGTGATGTCGCACGAGCTCAGAACCCCTCTTAATGTCGTGATGGGCTATATTGGGCTACTGAGCGACGGATTTCTGGGAGAGGTCAACCCGAAGCAGAAGGAGGCCGTGGACAAGGTGCTCAGTCACACGAAGGTCCAGCTCGCCATGGTCAATAATATTCTGCAGGCAACCCAGCTTGAGGCAGAGACAGGGAAGATCGAAATACAAGGAGTCCAATTAAGCGAATTCCTCCGCATTCTCAGGTCAGACTTTTGCCTGCCGCGGGATAAACAGCTCGAAGTTATCTGGGACTATCCTTCAGACCTGCCGCTGATCCGTACAGACAGCGGTAAGCTCAAGCAGATTCTGCAAAACCTTATCAACAATGCGATCAAGTTCACCGAACGGGGTTGTGTCGCCATATCGGTCAGATGCGATTCGGAAGCTGAGACAATAAGGTTTCAGGTGGCGGATACGGGCATAGGAATTCCTGAAGACTCAATTCCCGCCATCTTCGAGATGTTTCGGCAGGTGGATAGCTCGGAAACCAGGTCTTACGGCGGAGTCGGGCTCGGTCTATATATCGTGAAGAAGTTCACGGACCTGCTTGGAGGGACCATAGAGGTAGACAGCGCGCCCGGCAAAGGATCAACGTTCACGGTCGTTCTTCCTCTCAACACGACCACCCGATACTCGCGCACCGCGTTTGCAGGAGATCGGCCTAGCGTAGGCGCGTGAAAGCCGATGAAGTTACTTTTTTTCGTTTTTACTTAAAGTTGGCTTGTGTCGCAAATCTCCATTCGTGCTTACTCTCGCATCCTCGTTCTTCGGTCCGGTTCGCTTGTCAACGACAACTCTTGTATAGTACAGCGCTGCATCGAATTCTGGATCAGAAGGCTGAGGCATTGCGCAAAGAAGAGCTGAGAGTCCTGATCATTATCTGCCTCGGCTCTTTTTTTCACGTCCAGAGCTTTGGCAGCATTAACGTATCCCTCCCGGCCATTCAAAAAGAATTCGGCGCCGGTTTGGCCGCGATTCAGTGGGTCGGCATGATGGGAGTGGTGATGCTTTCGAGTCTTTCGCTGTGCTTCGGCCGGGCGGGGGACCTCATAGGGCGCAAGAAGATCTTTAAGATGGGGCTCGCTCTTTATGCCCTCGGCGCCGGCCTCGCCGCTTTCTCAGCGTCGTTCCCCCAATTGTTGTTTTTCCGCTCGGTCATGGCCGTCGGCCTGGCCATGGCGGCGCCCATGGCCGCGGCGATCATCGCCTCTACCTCTTCCCCGGAGACCAGAGGCCGGGCGCTGGGCATGCTCGCCTCTGCCATGGCCGTCGGCAGGACGACCGGACCGACCATCGGCGGGTTCATCCTTTATCTCTGGGACTGGAGAGCCGTGTTCGTCGCCAATTGCCTTTTTGGCACCGCCACCTGCGTGACCTTGTTCGGGCTCCTCAAGGGGAAGGAAGAGCGGCGGCGGGAGCCTTTTGATTTTTGGGGCGCGCTTTTCCTGATGATCGGTTACCCTTCGGTTCTCATAGGGTTGAGCCTGGGAGCGAAATCGGGCTGGGAGTCGGCGGAAATTTCGCTATGGTTTGCGCTCGCCGCCGCCGGCCTGGCCAGTTTTGTGTGGCGGGAGTCTCGCGCTGAAATTCCCCTGATGAATCTTTCCTATTTCAGTAATCTTTCTCTATCGACGGCGATCTCGTCTTTCGCGCTCGCCTCTGCGGTGCAGCAGCCCATTCCTATCTTCGGGCCTCTCTACATGCAGAACGTTCTGCGATCGTCGCCTCTTGCGGTCGGCCTGGTGATGGCAACTCTTCCTCTCGCTACCGTGGTATTTTCACCTCTCAGCGGCCGTCTGGCAGATCGGGTTGACTCCAGATGGGTCGCCGCCCTGGGGTTAGGTTTTGTCTTTCTCGGGATCATATTCTACGCGCGGTTGGGTGTCGATTCGACTCATCTCCGGGTCGCGCTGGCCCTTGCCTTCCTGGGCGCCGGCATCGGGCTGTTCATTCCCGCGAATCAGAAAGTCGCATTCTCCGCTGTTCATAGCCAGGATTACGGAGTCTTGTCCGCAATGCTGACCTCCTTCGGCACGGCCACCGGGACTCTGGGAACCACAGTGGCCGTGGCCCTGGCCGAGGCTTCGAGAAGGACCAGGGACATCGAGGATGCCGCGGGCTTCGCCTATGACCAGCAGTTTGCTTTCTCTTCACTGCTGCCGCTTGCCGCCATAGCCGTCCTGATAACCCTACAATCCTTTTCTATTGCGAAATAATAGGGTTGCTATACAATCCACCCCCGTCGATTTGAGCTACGGGGAAGGGGGAACGTGATGCTCACAAAAGACGACATTAGAGGCTTGGCGGTAATGGTTCCCACGCCGTGTCGGGAAGGCGGGGAGGGATGGGATACCGGTGATTCTGTCGATCTCGATGAAACCGCTCGGATGACCGATGATTACATCAAAGCGGGCATAGGCCTTATCGCGGCATGCGGAACGACCGGTGAGTGTGCCGCGCTCCTGTGGGAAGAAAAAAGGGCGTTCATCGATACTATAGTTCAGGTAGCCCGCAGGAGAGTGCCCGTTTTTGCGGGAGCCACATCATTGGGCACGAAGGAAACGGTCCGGCAGGTGCGCGGTTTGAAGGATGTCGGCGCCGACGGGGCATTCGTCGGCCTTCCGTTGTGGCAGACTCCGACGCTGGATAACGCGGCCCGGTTCTACGCCGACCTCGGAGAGGCTGTGCCTGATATGCCCATACTGATCTACGCGAACGCTCGCTTTTTCAAGTCCATGTTTCCAACGGCATTTTGGGCGCTCGTAGCGCAAAGAGCGCGCACCGTGGTCTTAACGAAGATGTCCTACAGCCATGCCAATTTGCTTGACGACTTGAGAGTCGCGGGACACCGGATCAATTTCATGCCCGGCGAAACGTCGATCTATCCAGCTTATCGGATGGCCAGGCCCAGGATAACCGCCATCTGGTCCTCGGGGATGGCGTGTATGGGGCCTGAGCCGGTGGTTGCGTTGGCAGAGGCCATTCTTAAGGACGACGAAAAGCGAGTGGATCAGATCTGGCAAGATCTGCGTTCGATTCCGCCGGTTGTGCCGCCTGAGGATTTCGCTGCCGGGTTTCCTTATTACAACGCTCAAATCAATAAGCACCTGACCAACCTGGCAGGCTACGTCAAGGGGGGCCCGTGCAGAGCGCCGTACCGCATCAGCGACCTGCCCGAGAGTTGGAAGAGCGGGGCGGAGTTGCGGGCGAAAGCCTGGAAGGAGCTCAGAAAAAAATACATGAAAGCTCCGGGTCTGTAGCTCGTGAGCAGCCAATCGGCCGGAGGTGGTCCTATGGGGGCAAGATGCTGCTGTGTCACCGCAACGTTTTTATTACTTTTGTCCGTCTCCCCGCCTGCTTTAGCGCAAGGAAAGGCCGAGAAGGAGCGCATTCGCATCGGTTATTCCGTCCCGGCGGCCGTTTTCTCGATTCCGTTCGTAGCCGGCGAAGCGGGTCTTTTCCGGGAGGAGGGGCTACAGATCGAGTTCATCCGCACGCCCGGCTCTCTGGCTCCGATGGTGCTCATCTCGGAAGATGTCGACTTTTCGATTATGTCGGCATTCCTGCTCATCCCGGCATCGGTGCGCCGTGGCGGGGATCCGGTCATGCTCGGAGGCTTTTCGACCCACTTCGGGGGCAGGGTGTTGGTTTCCCGTCCTGAAATCCGCAGCGCCAAGGAGCTTCGGGGGAAGCTGGTCGGCATTCAGCGTCCCGGTGACGCCGTGGAGAAAATGGCCCGTTTCGCTCTTCAACATTTGGGTCTCGACCCGGATAAGGACGTGACGTTCAACTATCTCGGTAGTGACGATGTGCTGTGGCCGGCCCTGGAGACGAACAGAGTGTCCGCGACGATGATTTCTCCGCCCCGGACAGTCGCGGCGCGTCGGGCCGGGATGAATTTTCTTGTGAACATCGCTGATCTCAACATAGAGTATCAGGGCGCTGCGCTCACCAGCCGTCGATCGTTCATGAGTAAATACCCCAATCTGGCCTTTCGTACGGTGCGAGCGCTGGTCCGCGGGGTCCATTTCTTTAAAACCCGGCGCGAAGAAACGATGGGCATTCTCGGCACGTTTTACCGCACGAAGGATCGGGAGGCTCTCGAGGAGACCTGGGATTACTACGCGCCCGTCCTACCGGCGAAACCCTATGTTCTGGATAATGCGGTGCAGGCCGTATTGCGTCACTTGACGGAAACGGATGCTCGCTATGCTCAGCGCAAACCGGCCGAGTTCATCGACTCGGGATACCTCTCGGAGCTGGATCGTAGCGGGTACATAGACCGGCTCTACGGCGGGGCGCGGGTAAGGGGGAAGTAAGGAGACAATGCAATTTCTACTGGAATACTTGACATGCGTATCAAAATAGCATAAAAACATTCGGCATCAGACCTTAAAAACCTAAGGAATTAAGCTTGCTCGACCCAATAGATATAAAGATTCTGAGCATTCTTCAAAGTCACGGTCGCTCCCATCTGGCGGACATAGCCAAGGAGGTGGATCTCTCGTCGCCGGCGGTAATGGAACGGGTGAAAAAGCTCGAAGCCCACGGCGTCATCAGGGGTTATCACGCCGTTCTCGACGCAAAGAAAGTGGGTAAGGATGTCGCGGCTTTCATCGGCGTGTCAGTCGCCCACCAGCGCCACATCGACGACTTTGCGGCGCGGATGGTGGAGCAGCACGATGTGCTTGAGTGCCATCACGTGACGGGGGAGGAAAGCTTTATTTTAAAGGTGAAAACTGCCGGCACAGAGTCGCTGGAAAAGCTGCTCGGGGAGATCCGTTCGCTAGAAGGAGTAACTCAAACGGTAACCAAGGTGGTTCTGTCGACCCCCAAGGAGAGCCAGCAGTTGGAGTTCGATGAGAGCCTGACCGACGGTTCCAGGAAAAAAACGGCTTCCAGGGACGAGTAGCATAAATTAGAAAGATAAGAGATTTTTCCGAAAATATCCTTGACAAACGATAACTTTATTGATAAAAATTAGGTATTTTAGTGGTTAAACCTAATAATACAAACTTATTCCACGTCTCTTTTTAGCTTTGGAGCTATTTTGGCGGGTCCAAGGATAGGACTATGAGCAAAACCGGTTTTCCTCCCAGGCAGGGACTGTATGATCCCAGATTCGAGCACGACGCGTGCGGGATTGGTTTTGTTGTCAACATCAAGGGCAAGAAGTCGCGCCAGGTCGTCGAGCAGGCGTTGACTGCGCTCCACAACCTCGACCATCGCGGCGCGCGTGGCAGCGAAGAGGAAACCGGCGATGGCGCCGGCATTCTGCTCCAGGTGCCCCATGCGTTCCTGCGCCGGGCATGCGCGGGCATCGGCATTGACCTCCCGGAACCCGGGCAGTACGGCGTGGGCATGATCTACCTCCCACCTGACCGGCAGCAACGCGAGCAGTGCGAGCGGCGTCTTGAAGCTCTGGTGCGCGAAGAGGGTCAGGAGGTGATCGGCTGGCGTGACGTGCCGACCAATAATATCGGCCTGGGCAATACCGCCAGGTCTTGCGAGCCTTTCATCCGGCAGATCTTCATCCGCCGCAACCCCGCGCTTTCCGAGGATCTGGCGTTCGAGCGCAAGCTGTACGTCATTCGCCGGCACGCCGAAAGCGCCATGCGCTACGGCAAGCTGGCGGGCGGCGAGTACTTTTACGCCCCGAGCCTGTCGTATAAGACGATCATCTATAAGGGTATGCTGACTCCACGGCAGGTGGTGACCTTCTATCCCGACCTATCCGATCCGCTGGTGGAGACGGCGATCGCTTTGTTTCACTCGCGGTTCAGCACCAATACCTTTCCGAGCTGGGAGCGCTCGCACACAACGGGGAGATCAACACGCTGCGCGGGAATGAAAACTGGATGCACGCGCGCCAGTCGATGCTCAAGTCTGAGCTGTTCGGCGATGATCTTTCGGAACTGTTCCCTATAATCCAGGAAGACGGCAGCGACTCGGCCAAGTTCGACAACTGCCTCGAGTTCCTCACCTTGAGCGGGCGCTCGCTGCCTCATGCCATGACGATGATGATCCCGGAGCCGTGGGAGAATCACGAGAGCATGAGCGCCGGGAAACGGGCGTTCTACGAGTTCCACAGCAGCCTGATGGAGCCGTGGGACGGTCCGGCGTCGATCGCCTTCACGGATGGAGTGCGTGTCGGCGCGGTGCTCGACCGAAACGGGCTGCGCCCCTCCCGCTACTATGTTACCAAGGACGATCTGGTCGTTATGGCTTCGGAGGTTGGCGTGCTCGATGTCCCGCCCGAGCGGGTTTTGGAAAAGCGCCGCCTGCAGCCCGGTCGCATGTTTCTCGTGGACACCGAGGAAGGCCGCATCATCAGCGACGAAGAGATCAAGGAGCGGTTTGCCGGCGCACAGCCGTACCGGCATTGGTTGGATCGGCATCTGGTGCGCTTTGATGCATTGCCGGCGCTGGAAGAAAATCCGCCCGTGTATCACCACGAGCTGACTCTTCAGCGGCTGCAAGCTTTCGGTTACAGCTTTGAGGACCTGAAAGTCAACATCGGCCCGATGGCCATGACCGGAGTCTATCCCGTCGGCTCGATGGGTACCGACACGCCGCTGGCCGTGCTGTCCGACAAACCGCAGTCGCTGTACAACTACTTCAAACAGCTCTTCGCCCAGGTGACCAATCCGCCCATCGATCCCATCCGCGAAGAGTTGATCACTTCAACCACGCTGACGCTCGGCTCGGAAGGAAATCTCGTCGAGCCCAAACCGGAAAGCTGCCGCCAGATCAGGATCTCGACGCCCATCCTGAAAAACTCGGAAATAGAGAAACTGCGCCGGGTCGATCTGCCGGGCATCAAGTCGGTAACGCTCCCGATCCTTTTCAACGCCGGCGAAGGCAGAGCCGGCCTTGAACGCGCCCTGGAAGAGTTGTTCCAGGCGGCCGACCGGGCAATCGCTGGATGCGCGACCATCTTGATCCTGTCGGACAAAGGAGTCGATCAAAGCCGCGCGCCGATTCCCGCTCTGTTGGCCAGCTCAGGGCTGCACCATCACCTAATTCGATCGGGCACGCGCACAAGGGTAGGCCTGGTGCTGGAATCCGGGGAGCCCCGCGAGGTGCACCATTTTTGCCTGCTCATCGGGTACGGCATCCAGGCTTTTAACCCTTACCTGGTCTATGAGTGCCTGAACGACATGATCCACTCCGACTTCGGAGACCAGCTTTACGCTGATCCGCGCATGGTGGTTCGCGTTTTTCAGATCATGGATCAGTTGCGC
>JACPFH010000163.1 GCA_016183075.1 Deltaproteobacteria bacterium
ATAGAGCTTGAGCGCGGCAGTATTGATACCCATAGCCTCTGCAGCCAGCTCATCTTCTCGGATCGAAATCAGGCGCAGGCCGAAGCGAGAGGTGATGATGCGCCAGGTGAGAATGACTACGGCCAGGGCCACCCCTCCCATGGCGTAGTAGACCGGTTGGATGGAGACAATGGGTGGAAGGGTAATCCCGTTGCCGCCGCCGGTGAAATTTTCGAAGTACGAGACCAAGGCGCGCACCACCTCGTTGAGTCCCAACATCGCAATCGCGAAGTAGGGGCCCTTCAGTCTTAGGCACGGGTAACCGATGATAAGCGCCAAGCCCGCTGCTGTCACGCTCCCCGTCAGACTGGCGGGAAACCAGTGCCAGCCGGCCTTGCCGATGAGAATGGCCGCAGTGTAGGCGCCGGTCCCGAAGAAGGCCACGTGGCCAAACGAGACATAGCCGGTCAAGCCGGAGATGAGATTCCAGCTCGCTGCCAGGGCGATCCACATGAAGATTTGAATCGTGAAGGTGACGACATAGTTGCTCACGAAAAAGGGCAGCATGGCGAGAGTCGCCAGGACAAGCACGGAGGCTCCCCAGGCCAGCCATTTCATGTGCGCCCCTTCAACAGACCGGTAGGTCGAACCAAAAGGATGATGACTAAAAGGACATAGGCGATGACTTCCGAGAGCTGTGCGCTAAGGAAGAGAGAGGCCAGTCCTTCTGTCAGCCCCAGAATTAAGCCGCCGAAGAAGGCCCCAGGGTAGTTGCCGGCGCCGCCCAAGACGATGACCAGGAATGACTTGAAGACATAGAGCTGGCCCATCTCGGGGAAGACCGAGAACATGACCGAGACCAGACTCCCGCCGGCGCCGGCCAATCCGGCTGCGAGGCCAAAGGTGATAAGATCGATGCGCCGAACATCGATGCCGCATACCTGGGCCAAGTCTCGATGCTGGGAGGTGGCCCGGATCGCCTTGCCGGTTTTAGTTACGTTAAGGAACAGAAATGCCAGCCATGTGATTGCCAGGGCGAAGCCGAAGGTGACGAGGCGCGGTTTGGACACGGCAATCTGGCCTAAGAGGAAGGAGCCGGTGAGGAACTCCACGGAGCGATAGTCGGCAGTCCAGGCCACCATGGCCATGTTGGACAGGAAGATGGAGAGGCCGAAGGTGAGCAGTAGAGAGGAGAGCTCAGGCGCGTCCACGACCTGCTGGACGAAGAGTTTTTGTAAAATAGCGCCAACAAGAAACAGGAGGGGGAAGGAGATCATGAGCGAGAGAAACGGATTCAACCCGTAGAGGGAAAAGAGCCAGAAGGTCGTATAGCCCCCCAGCATGAGGAGGGTCCCGTGGGCGATATTAATCACCCTCATCACTCCGAAGATCAGAGCCATTCCCAGGGCGACCATGGCGTAGAGGCCGCCTGCGAGGAGTCCACTCACGATGCCTTGTAGCAGCATGCTCCCTGTGATCTGGATCGGCATCTCTGATTCCTTGAGACGTGAAAACAGAAGGGGGTCTGGAAAAAGACCCCCTTCAAGAATGAGCTAGGTGGAAGGGCCAGACATTACCTTCGTTGGCTCCAGGGAGGGGTGGGGTAGAGGGACTTTGCTTCCGCAAGGCTGGCAGGCCAGACAGTGACCCTTTTTCCCTCCTGCCACTGGAGGAGGACCATTTTGTGGGCGGTCTGAAAGCCGCGCTCATCCACCTGATAGTCGCCGAACGCCGTCGTTATCTTAAGCTTCAGAAGCTGCTCCCGGACCTTGTCTGAGTCCAGGGACTTAGCCCTCCGAATCGCCTCGGCAAAGACCTGGCAAGCCCCATAGGCAGCCGGTGCGTGATACGAGAATTCCCGCTTGAACATCTTTTTATAGTTTTCGGTGAACTCCTTTGCCCCGGGATATTTGACATCATCCGACCACTGGGTGGAGCCGTAAACATACTCTCCAGTCTTTCCCAACTGTTTGCCAAAATCCGGGACATCCCCTCCCACAGTGACACCGAACATCTTCGGATTGACATCGAGCTCCTTCATCTGGCGAGTGGTGGCCACAGCATCATCAAAGTAGGAGCCCCCGACAATCACATCGGCTTTGAGCGCCTTGATCCTGATGAGCAGGCCCGAAAAGTCGGTTGTCCCTTTGGGATAGGCATCATGCATGACTACCTGCATGCCCTTCTTCTTGGCCAGATCGATGGTTCCCTTGGCCGCGGCCTTGGAGAAGAGGGTGTCCTCGTTGATGACGGCGATGGTCTTAAGGCCGCGCTCGGCAGCCAACTCGACCAGCCCTTCCATGTACACCTCGGCCGGGGAGATGGTCATAAAGAGATACTTGAAGCCGCGCTCCCATATGGAGGTAGTGGCGGCGAGGGAGGCGACCATGATCTTCTTATACTTCTCGCTCACCGTGGAAGCCGCATTGGTGATCGGGCTCGAGTAAGGACCCATGACAAGCTCCACTTGGTCTTCGGTAATCAGCTTTTCGTAGAGCTTGATCGCCGTGGCTCCGTCCGAACGATCATCATAGATGACAAACTCAAGTTTGCGCCCAAGGAGTCCTCCCTTGTCATTGATCTCCTTGGCGCACATGAGATAGCCATCTCGCGTGTAGCTCCCCAGCTTTGCATAGGTGCCCGTGACCGAGATAGAGGCGCCGACCTTGATCGGCGCCTGGGCCTCGGCGGGATGCCAGGTCAGAACCACGAGTCCAATTGCCAAGATCAGGCCCCGGACGCCGGTCGTTAATGCAGCTTTTATATTTCTCATAAAGCTCCTCCTGGTTAAAAGAAAAGCAAAAAGCCACCAGTTTCTAATTGGCTCTGCTACCAGATTCGACCGTCACTGTCAAACCGGTCTTTGAGGAACGCGCCCGGCGGGCATGGGCCATTTGATCTAGCTCCCTTGACACCCCGCGTCGTGCAATCATATGTTGAGTTTGAACCGCTTCCAGCGGGTTCCGAAAAATATTAAGGAGGAGAGGATGGCACGCGCAGAGAAGGTTCGGGAAGTCGAAGGGCAAGTCAAGTATCGCGGCCTTAGGGAGTGGCTCGATCAGGTGGACCGGATGGGCGAGCTTTTGAGGATCCACGGGGCGCACTGGGACCGCGAGATGGGGAGCATCACGCAATTGCTGACCGAGCGGAGCAAAGGGACAGCTCCGGCGATTCTTTTCGATGAGGTGCCGGGTTACCCGAAGGGATTCAGGACGCTGTACGGGCAGTTTTCGACGATGAAGCGGGTTGCGCTGACGCTGGGCTTGCCGCTCGAGTACGAGCGCAAGAGCGACATTGTAAAGAGCTACCACGAGCGGATGCAAAACTTAAAGCTTATGAAGCCCAGGTTTGTCAGCACAGGACCCATCCTCGATCATGTCTTGGAAGGCGACGACGTGGACGTGCTGAAGTTTCCCGTTCCGATCCACCACGAACTGGACACCGCACGCTATCTCGGCACGGCGGACTGCGTGATCACCAAGGACCCCGACGCCGACTGGTATAACTTGGGGGCCTACCGTTGCCAGGTTTATGACGGAAAAACCATCGGCTGTCAGATCACCGAGGGGAAGCACGGAAGAATTCACCGCGATAAATACTTCGAGCGCGGCCAGAGTATGAAAGTGGCCGTCGTATGCGGTCAGGATCCCCTGCTGTACATGCTTTCTGCGAGCCCCCTTCCCGAAGGCATCTCCGAGTTGGAGTTCGCCGGCGGCATTCGCGGCGAGCCGATGGAGGTCGTCAAGGGGCCCTACACCGGCTTTCCGATACCGGCGGACGCCGAGATCGTCGTCGAGGGCGAAGCGGTTCCGGGAAACGTCCGGCCGGAGGGGCCGTTCGGCGAGTGGATGGGCTATATTTCCGACGACGTCGTTCCTCGTCCTTATATCAATGTTAAGACCGTTCTGTACCGGGACGATCCGATCCTGACCTGCGCGCCGCAGCACAAGCCGGTGGATGAGACGGGACTGCTCAAGGGCATTGCCGGGGCCGCGGAGGTCTGGAAGGCGCTCGAGGCCTGCGGCCTGCCGGAGATCCTCGGGGTGTGGAACCACGAGGCCGGTCCGGCTACGCGCTTTACCGTAATCCAAATCCGCCAGCGCTATCCCGGCCACTCGCGCAATGTTCTGCACGTGGCTTCTTCGTGCGCGGCCGGAGCCTACAACGGGAAGTGGACGGTCGTTGTGGATGAGGACATCGACTGCTCCGACCTGGAGCAGGTGCTGTGGGCCATGTGCACGCGGTTCGATCCGATCACCGACATCGATATCATTCAAAAAGCCTGGTCATCGGGGCGGGATCCGGTCGTCCTTCCGGGAAACTTCAACAACCGGATTCTCGTCGACGCCTGCATCTCTTACGACCGAAAACTCCGGGGCAAGTTTCCGCGGGTGGTCGAAGTCAGTGCGGAGCTGCGCGCAAAGCTTAAAGCGAAGTTCGAGAAAATTCTCGCGTCGGTCTAGCGTCCTTGCTTCACCGTAATGGCCTCGAAGGCCGCTCCTCAAGCC
>JACPFH010000083.1 GCA_016183075.1 Deltaproteobacteria bacterium
CTGAACCAATTGGGTAGCGATTTGGGGCCACTTGAAGCGGCCCGCTAACTCCCGCGCCCTTTCGCCCCTCCGTTTGCGCTCATCGATGTCCAGGAGCACTTTAGCCAGACCTCGTTCCAGAGCCGCTGGTTCTAGGTTAACCACCCAACCGGCTCCAGCAGCCTGGATCTCCTCGGCGAGGTTTACATGCGGACTGATCAAGACCGGCACCCCACAACCCAGCGCCTCCAGGACGGAGAGCCCAAAATTCTCCTGATAGGATGGGAGTGCCAGGAGGGCCGCTCCCCGAAGAACTGATATCTTTGCATCGCCTTCCAGCCAACCCGTAAACAGGACCCGATCGCTCCCCCGATTTTCCATCACCATGCGCCGCAAGCTAGCCACATATTTGGGCTCACCGTCTCCGGCCACCACGAGCTGCCACTGTCTAAACTCTCGCCGCTTGATCAGCGAGAGAAAAGCCTCAAGCAGAAGCTCCAACCCCTTCTTGGGATGAAGCCGGCAGAGTACCAGAATATAAGCATCCTCCCCGAGTGAGGGAAACAGTTGCCGTAAGATACGTGTTGCCTCACGATTCTGGAGCTGTTCCCTATTAATTCCCAGCGGAATGACCACCCCCCGCCTTAGACCCAAGGCCCCTTCGGCCAATCGGCATTCCTCCGCTGTCGTGTAGTGGACCGCCTTGGCCCCAGAGAGCATCTGCTTCGCCGCCGCGTGCCACAGGACCCACTTCCGGAAACGCTTCTGACGCAGACTCCATGGGTCGAGCGTCCCCAAGGGACGGACGACATAGGGGACACCCCAACGGCGACAGGCTCGCCCGGCAGCCAGACAGGGGTAAGAAAAAACTGAATGGACATGCACCGCCTTAAAATGCATCACGTTTCTATCAAGCCATCGCGCAAGAGTGGGAGCATACTTAAATTTTTCGCTCCATTGCCTCGGGAAGAAAATGCATCGCACTCCCCTATAGGAAACCGGGCGTTTCAACTCTACCGCTAGCCGCCCTTTACCGTCTGCGTCCGTCGTAGCAACGAGAGTCTCCGCCCCTTCTGCCTGAAGTGCCCGGCACATCTCAAAAATCGCCTGGCTAGGGCCGCCGTATTGAGCTGCCACGGCAGGAATGACATGCAGGACTTTCATAAGATCACGCGATGGAGTTCACACCATCTGAGGAGCACGTAGAGAGCCCAGGGGCGAGTCCAACCAACACTTTGC
Organism: Deltaproteobacteria bacterium; assembly: GCA_016183075.1. Classification (GTDB taxonomy): domain Bacteria; phylum Desulfobacterota; class Binatia; order UBA9968; family UBA9968; genus 2-12-FULL-57-22. Next base: position 1,219 of record JACPFH010000083.1, read on the forward strand.
GGCTTTTTCGCAAAGGCCCTCCACACGCGGGCGGTCTCTCCCGGGTCTATACCCAAAGCCGCGATAGTTGAGGCTCCGCTGGCGAGCACTCCTTCGATTTCTGGCTTGAGTCTCCCACGCATCCATCGCTCGAAGGGAAACGTAAAGCCCATTTTTGGCCTCCTCCAGATCTCTTCCGGCAAGAGGTCCCGAAGGGCATCGAGCAAGAGAGGCTTAGGCCGCCGGCCGTCGATTTTCCATGCGCCGGGAAGCCCGAGAACGAAAGAAATGACCTTCGTGTCCAAAAAGGGAACCCTGACTTCCAGAGCGCGGGCCATGCTCATACAGTCTGTATCTCTGAGCAAGGTGTTGGCCATGTATCCCTGAAGCTCATAGAGGGAGACGGCGTTAATGGGATCTCCGTTCAAGGAATGGTCGCAGGAAGCGCCGGCGAACGGCGCCGACCTACTTCTCATGAGATGCCGTGCCTCATCAAGAGAAAAGAGCTGCCGCGAGACCCTGTAAGTCGTCTCAGGGCTTCCATCGCCACCCACCATCTCCCAAAATTTCCGCTCCGAAACCGAGCCGTTGATCGCGGCCCGGCCAGCCGCCGAAACGACTTTTCTTAGCATCCGCGGGAGCCTGGAAATGGCCTTAAAACACTTTACCCTCCGAAAGCTTGGATAGCCACCGAATAGTTCATCTCCTCCGAGACCCGAGAGCGCCACAGTCACGCCGGCTTCCTTGACGCACTTGGATATGACGTACGTGTTAATGCCGTCCATAGTCGGCTGATCCATAGCGGCTAAGGCTTCGGGAAGGAGACTGGGAAGTTCTCCTTCTGAAAGACGAATTTCCTGATGCTCTGTATTGAATTTCTTGGCCACAAGGCGGCTGTAGGAACTTTCCGAGAATTCCCGCTCGGCGAATACAACGCTAAAGGACTTCGGCCTGGCGGCGCTCACCTCGCTCATCAAAGCCACTAAGGCACTCGAATCAATCCCGCCCGATAAGAACACTCCGAGCGGCACGTCGCTTGTCAAATGGAGGCAGACGGATTCTGCCAGCAGTTCTCGCAGCAATTCGACGGCTTGCCGGCGATCTGAAACTCCTGGCACAGGAGTTCCGGAAAAGGCCTCGCCCACATATGAGAGCTTTTTGATCGAGAGCCCCGTCACTTCCGGCTCTACAACCATATAATGGCCTGGTTCCAGAGATCGCACTCCCTCGATAATTGTCCAGGGGGTCTGGACCGAACCACACTCGAGGTAAGAGGCTAAGCCTTCGGGGCTGAGACGCCGGGAATCCAAGTGGCTATCGAGAATCGCCCGCAACTCTGAGCTGAAAAGAAAGACTCTGTTAGCAGTGTAGTAGTAGAGTGGCTTGATTCCAGTTAGGTCGCGGGCCAGAAAGAGCTTCTCGTTTTGC
>JACPFH010000149.1 GCA_016183075.1 Deltaproteobacteria bacterium
CGATGTCTCTACCCTGATATCTTCTACCATCGAGCTTGACCACCTTATGCCCCTCGTGATGGAGAAGGCGAAAGGTATTATGGCCGCCGAGGCCTGCTCGATACTCTTCTATAACAGAGAGACGAACAAACTCGAGTTCGAAGTGGCCATGTGCGGAGACGAATCGGCCTCGGAGATCCTGAAGAAGAAGATCACCCTCGATATGGGCCAGGGCATCGCGGGCTGGGTTGCGCAAAACCTGACGCCCCTCGTCATCGACGACGTAAGCACGGACCGCCGGTTTTTCAGGGGCGCCGACAAAATAACGGGCTTCACCACGGAGAGTATCATCGCCGTCCCCCTCCTGGGCCGGAGCGGCCTCATCGGCGTTGCCGAGATCATCAATCCGAAGAGGAAGGATTACGATCCGGCGATATTCGCTCTTCTTTGCAGACAGTTTGCTATAGCGATCGAAAACGCCCTCTTTCACAAAGAATCGATCGAGAGGGAAAGGCTGAAACAGCAGTTAGAGATCGCCTCTGCGCTCCAGAAGAGCTTTCTGCCGGAGTCGCCGGTATTGAAAAAAGCGGCTCTCACCGTATCGGCTGTGAACATTTCGGCCTCTAAGATCGGCGGGGACCTCTATGATTTTGTCGAGCCCCGCGATGGAAAAGTAGGGGTCTTAATCGGCGATGTATCGGGCAAAGGAATATCGGCGGCGCTTTACATGGCGAAGTTCATCAGCGATTTCAGATATATTACACATAAGGTCGCCGAGCCGGGCTCTGCGCTGAACCATCTGAATGCGCTTCTTTCCAGGACGCCGAGGGGAATGTTTCTAACGGCCGTTTACGCGGTCCTCGACATCGTCAAAGGCGACCTGAAAATCTCCGTTGCAGGCCATCCGCCTTTTTTATGGCTGACGGAAGCGGAGACGAGGGTTATGGATATCCTGTCCGGACCCCCGCTCGGGATATTACCGGTCGAGTATCCCTCCACGGACCTCTCCCTTCGAAAGGGCGACAGGCTGCTCTTCCTGACCGACGGCGTCTTTGATGCGAAAAACAGAGAGGGAGAAAGGCTCGGCTTCGAAAAGACGGTCGATTTCATAAAGAACCATCGGAATGAAGAACGTCTTATGGAAAAGATTGTCGACTATGTCAATGATTTTTCGAAGGGCGTGGAGCAGGCCGACGACCTGACGATGGTCGAGGTGCGATGGGGGGCATGAAGGACTCCGCCGTCATCGCGGTACCCTCGAACCCGAAATACCTCTCCCTGATAAGGGCCGTGACGGCAACGATGGGAGAGATTTACGGAATGGCCGGCCCGGTCATCGAGGACGTCAAACTCGCTGTTGATGAAGCGTGTTCGAATGTTATGAAGTATGCCTACAGGGGAGATACAAGCAAGAGGATCATAATAAGATTCGTTTTGAAGAAGGGGTTTGAGGTGATCATCGAGGATAACGGAATCAAGGCCCAGCCCGAACTTATAGAAGGCAGGAGCCTCAGCGACGTAAGGCCGGGCGGCCTCGGCATCCATCTAATCAAGAGGGCCTTCGATGTCTTCGCCTTTGATGAAAAGAAGAAAAGGGGCAACAGGCTGAGATTGATCAGACATAGAGGAGAGAGTGATGAAGATCGAGATAGCCGACAGTAAGGGAATGAAGATACTTTCGATCTCGGGGGATATAGATATGCATACGTCTCCCGATCTCAGAAGAGAACTTATGGGGCTTGTACACAAAAAGATGACGCCCATCCTTGTCGACTTTGGGAGCGTCACGTACATCGATAGCTCCGGAATCGCCACCTTCGTGGAGGGACTGAAGGGAATGATGGCCTACGGCGGGAAATTGAAACTCGTCGGCATCCCCCCGAAGGTCATGGAGATCTTCTGCTTCGCAAAACTGGACAGGGTCTTTGAGATACACGGTTCCGAGGAAGATGTCTGCAATCGCTGAGACCCTCTTCGGCTTCATAGGGAAAAGAACTATTTCGGTCCTTAAGGACCTGCACACCGCATCGAAACTCATCAACGATACTTTCTATTGGACCCTCGTTTCTCCTTTCAGAGGCAAGGCGATACGGGTGCGGGCCACTATCTCCGAGATGGTAAAGACCGGCTATAACTCGGTGCCGATAGTCGCGGTAATCTCTTTTTTCGTAGGCATAATCCTCGCGCTCCAGGCGGCTTACCAACTGAAAAAAGTGGGGGCTTTGATATTCGTGGCGAACCTCGTGGGAGTATCGCTTACGCGTGAACTCGGGCCGATACTCACGGCTATCATCGTCTCGGGCAGAAGCGGTTCCGCCTTCGCGGCCGAGATCGGCTCGATGAAGGCCGCCGAGGAAGTGGACGCCTTGATCAGCATGGGGATCAATCCCGTCAGGTTCCTCGTCGTGCCGAAGCTGATCGCCCTTATGGTTATGCTGCCTGCCCTCACAGTCTTCTCCGGCGTCATCGGCATCATGGGCGGGCTCATCCTTTCGACGGCCGCCCTCGATATCAACGCCTATCATTATTTTCAGCAGACGGTGAACTCGCTCCTCGTCAAGGATGTTGTCACAGGCCTCGTCAAGGCTTGGGCCTTCGGCGTTGTCATTACTATCGTCGGCGCGTATCAAGGTTTCAAGGTTCAGGGAGGCGCTGAGGAGGTGGGAAGGCGGACGACGGCATCGGTCGTCGCATCGATCTTCCTCGTGATCGTCTTCGACCTCTTCTTCACGGCGTTGTTTTTCTATTTCACATAAAGAGGATTCATCAAAGAGACACGGAGGAGAGGAAGATTTCACGCAAAGGCGCTAGGATCGCAAAGAAAAACAAAATTATTTGTTCGTAAAAACCCTTTGCGCGCTTTGCGGCTTTGCGAGAGAATGTTTTCCGCGTCTGATATGGAAAAGGCGATAGAAGTCACAGATCTTGTCACGCAGTACGGGGAGCGGGTCATCCTCAAAGGCGTATCCTTTGGAATACCGAAGGGACAGACAACGGTGATCCTCGGGGGAAGCGGCTGCGGCAAGAGCACCCTGCTGAAGCACCTTATCGGGCTCCTGAAACCCACATCGGGGAAGATACTCATAAACGGGAAAGACGCGACGTTGATGACTGAGGACCAGTTCAATGAGGTGCGGAAGAGGGTGGGGATTCTGTTTCAGGGCGCGGCCCTTCTAAATTCGATGAGCCTCTCGGATAACGTCGCTCTCCCGCTAAGGGAGCATACCGCGCTGAACGAATCGACGATTGGGATCATGGTGCGGATGAAATTGGATCTCGTCGGGCTTTCGGGCTTCGAGAATTTTTATCCGTCTCAACTTTCCGGCGGNNNNGGCGGCATGAAAAAGAGGGCCGGCATCGCGAGGGCCATGGCCCTCGACCCGGAGTTCCTTTTCTTTGACGAGCCTTCGGCGGGGCTCGACCCCGTCACCGCGGCCGGACTCGATGAACTTATCGTGAAGCTCAGAAACGTGTTCAAGGTGACGATCATCGTCGTGACCCATGAACTCCCGAGTGTATTCATGATAGCCGATTATGTCATTATGCTTGACCGGGGAGAAGTGATCTTCGCGGGCCCCCTCGATGAATTGCGGGTGTCGGACAAACCGAGGATAAGGATGTTTCTCGAAAGGCGGCCGGAAGAGGCGATATATTCCCCTGAGGATTATTTCAGATTCATTGCTGGAGATTGAAGACGGAGGGACCATGGCATTCGTGAAGGAGGAGATCAAGGCGGGCGTTATTATCGTCGTATCCTTCCTTACCCTGAGCGGTTTCGTGATACTGATCGGAGGAACTCAGGTCTTCGAAAAGTTCGACACTTACTACGTCGAGGTGATGAATGCAGCGGGCGTAGAGGAAGGGGCGCAGGTGAAGCTCGGCGGCGTGAGGGTCGGAAGGGTCTTGAGCATCAAGGCGCCCGTCGGGCCGGGGGAACCGGTTGCGATAGCGGTAGGAGTAAAGAAGGGTACGGTTCTCTATAAGGGAACGAAGGCGTCGATTACCCAGGTCGGTTTTGTCGGGGACATCTATATCCTGCTCTCCGTCGAAAAGACAACCCATGAGAGGTTCGTGGCCGGCGAAACGATCCCGTCGGATGAGCAGGTGCAGTTCCCGGTCCTCATGGCGAGACTCGACAGCGTATCAGAGTCTGTGAACGGCCTGATCAAGGATATCAATCTGCTTGTGAGCGAGAAGAACATCAAGGAGTTCGAGAATATTCTGAAAAACACAAATACGGCCATCGTCTCGAGTTCGACGAATATAGAAAAGATTGCGTCCGCCATGAAAACGACGACGAACAAGCTCGAGATCGTCCTGAACGAGATAGAGGATTTTGCCCGGACCAACAAGGGTGAGGTCTCTCTGGTGCTGAAGAGGGCGAGGGAGGGAATTGAGAACGCGGGGACGATGATCAAGGCTATAGAGGATACTGCGAAGACGGTGGATAAGACTATGAAGACCGCGGACAACACAATCGACCTACAGTCTCAGAACGTCGGCATCCTCGTGAGGAACCTGAATAGGACCGCGGGGGACCTGCGCGACGTGCTTCAGGAGATAAAGGCCAAACCCTGGAGTGTTGTTTACCAGGAAGGAAGGGGAAGGGAGGAATAATTGGAGAAGGGGTTGTTGGGTTTTCTGCTCGTCGTTTTTCTTACATCATGCGCGATGCCCGAGACGCGGACGTACAGTCTTCATATGCCGGATCCAGGCAGCGGAGCATCCTCAGCGAAAACGGATGCGTCCGTCGCTGTCGTTATAGATTCTCCGAAATATCTTTCGCAACCCTACATCGCTTACAGGAATTCGCCCTACGAACTCATGATATCGCGCTATTCGAAATGGGACTCTTCTCCCGAAGACATTGTGAAGGACGGCTTCAGAGACGCTCTTTCCTCTTTGGGTCTCTTCAAGAACGTGCGGGCCTCAGATGTTGTTCCAAGCGGCTATTATCGCCTTACGATAAACCTAAAGAAGTTCGAAAGATCGGACGAAGGGGACAGCTCCTTCAGCGACCTTGCCTTGGACGTAACGCTTGTCTCCCCCGAGGGCAAAAGCCTTTACCGCAATACCGTGTCAAAAAGGGTGAAACTGGCGGACAGAAGCTTCCTGAGCCTTGCGAAGGGATTGAGCGGAGCACTTGCTGAAGGGATAGAGGAGGTCAGGGTAAACGTAGAGAAATCTCTCAGGCAGTAAGAGGAATTACACGCGAATTCCTATCACGTCAAGCCACAGGAAGGGCATTACTGACCCATCTGAGCCTCGTTCCTGGTTCGGACGACATCGCCGATGAGAAGCCCCAGGGAAAAAAGGATGGCTAAGACTCCGACGACGAAAACGAAGCGGCCGAGGGATTCCGCCTGGCTAAGCAAGCCGAGGCGGCCGAGCAAGTAGTTCCAGTCGTGGTCGCCGCCGATCAGGGGAAGCTCCATGCGCTGTGCGTCGGCGATGTAGATAGCGACGTTGGCGAGGTTCTCGCCGCTCCAGAAAAGGGTGACCGAAGCGGAGGCGCGCTGCTCGCTGCGCCAAAAGTAGACGGTCAAACCCAGCGGGAGCGCGACCTGGAACAACGATCCCCCCAGGTATTGCAGGAAATCGCCAAAGAACGAAAAGAAAACGTGACCGGCCTCGTGAAAGATCAGATTGGCGCCGTCGATAATGGCCAGCAGGGCCCCCGCCGGCTCGGGGCTTAGGCCCCGGGCGGTCACCTTCCAGCAGAGAAAGACAAGAATCACTAGGCCGAAGCCTTTACCGACTACGGCGCCGCGTTTCATGAGCATTTCCCGTCATCCTTTCTTGCCTTTAAAATCGGTATGGCTTCTATCTTCTCGACTGGAAGCAGGTTCCAGTAAATTCCCTTCGGCTTTGGATAGCAGGGTTTTCATTCGATGGCCTCGGCGGGCGTGACGATGAAATTCAGCGGAATGTCATGCTCGGTCATGAGCGTCTCATGCTGAGACATTTTCCCATATCCTAGAGACGCTTAACAGCCTTTTTCAGCGCGTTGACGGAGAGGGAAGGAGGGTTGTAAGATCAGAAACATATGGATGAGCTTCTCGTCGTTTATGTCACCGTTGGATCCGCCGAGGAAGGGGAGCGGATCTCACGCGCCTTGGTCGAAGAGAGGTTGGCCGCGTGCGTCAACCGGGTAAGGGGTATCCGTTCGGTGTATCGCTGGCAGGGCAAGGTGGAAGAAAATGAGGAGGAACTGCTGATCATAAAGACCACAAAGGGATTGTTCGATCGGCTGAAACAGAGGGTTCAGGCTCTCCATAGCTACGAGGTGCCGGAGATCATCGCTGTGCCAGTCGTTATGGGCAACGAAAGCTACCTCAAGTGGCTAGCGGAGCAATTGGCGGAGAGTGGCATCTAGCCGGTCCTTCGATGCGCACGGTGCGAGAAATTTCTTCGGGCGGAATCGTTTACCGCAGATCCAACGGGGTTACCGAAGTAGCCTTGATCCGGGTTCGTGATCGCTGGTGCCTGCCGAAGGGGCAGGTGGAGGAAGGGGAAGGGCTGATGGATACCGCTCTGCGGGAGGTTCGCGAGGAGACCGGTCTCGAAGGCAAAGTGGTCGAAAAGCTCGGCGATATTACTTACTGGTTCAGCAACAAAACCAAAGAAGGGGAGACCATCAGGATCTTCAAGCGGGTCTATTTTTATCTCATCCGCTGTCTCAGAGGGGATGTGCGTGAGCACGACGCGGAAATCGAGGAAGCCCGTTGGGTACCGATCGGGGCGGCGGTGAAAACGCTCGTCTATCCCACGGAGCGGGAGATGATGCGAAAGGCGATCGCGATCCTCACCGGTCGTCAGCGAAAAAGAGCGGTCTCTGAGAGGAAGCGGGCGAGCCGGAGGATAGAATGAAACTCATCGGATTGATTTCCCCTAATCTGAGCGAAGACACGCTCGTAGATGTCTACAAAATCCTGCCCGAGGGGATTCGCATCGAAGGCCGGGCGCTGCATGTGGGCACGTACACGGATAGGGAGTTTCACAAGGTGGAGCAGAGTTTTGCCGACGTTGTGCGCGATCTGGCCCGCCATCCTTTGGATTTTCTCATGGTGACCGGCGAACTCTTCTTATCCTACAAGGGCCCGGGTTCCGACCGGAAGGTTCTCGAACTGGTCAAGGGGATTACGCCCGTTCCCGCTTCCACGGTGCTCACCGCGGTCGTTAACGGCTGCCGCGCGTTGGGTTTGCTTCGCGTCGTCATGGCGACACCGTTCCCCGAGAGCCAGGATGCGCGGTTGATGCGCTTTCTCGCCCACGAAGGGATCGAGGTTGTGGCTCACCGCTGCCTCGGATATGAGAACTCGGCGGCCATTTGGACCCTGCCTCCCGAGACCGCTTATGAACTGGCATCGCCCCTCTTGCGCGAGCATCCCGAGGTGAACGGCCTGTATATGCCGTGCAACAAGTGGCGCACCCTATCTGTCATTGACCGCATTGAGCGGGAGTTCGGGAAGCCGGTAGTGACGAACACCCAGGCATGGGTCTGGGAGGCGTTGCGAGGCATGGGTATGGCGAAACCCATCCTTGGATATGGCCGCCTCCTTAGCAGCCTTAAGGGGATGGATTGATCCGCTTCCAAGCGAGACGTTATGTCTTTCAGCGGCCGTTGCTACGTTTTCAGAAGCAGTAGGGCTTGAAGCGGATTCAGGTCTCTGGCCGCTGGAAATCCTCGCGCGGACTTCGGAGCAAGTTCTTGCACGCGAGTTTAGGATTGGCAGGGACTCGTCCTTTATGATTTGAAGGATCACCGAGCATGAGCATTCTCCTACACGACGCGACTGTAGTGACTATGGACGGACGGAGACCCGTGCTGAAGGGAC
>JACPFH010000150.1:0-2346 GCA_016183075.1 Deltaproteobacteria bacterium
CGTCCATGATCACCGGCGAGATTTCCACCGGGATGGCTCCCGCCTTGAGGCGCGAGAAATTGAGCAGATCGTTGAGCAATCGGAGCAGCGCCTCGCACTGGTCGTGGATTTTGCTCAAGGCCGCCTTTTGCTGATCGGTCAGGCTTCCGGTGGTGCCCATGTTCATGATTTCCAAAAGCCCGGTGATGACGCTGAGAGGGGTCCTGACTTCATGGGCCAGGCGGGCGCGAAACTGCGAAGTCTCCCGGTTCGCCCGCTCGAGGTCGTCGTTGAGTCGCTTGAGCTCCTCGAAAAGGAGCGCATGGTGAATGGCCACCGCGGCCTCTGCGGCTAACTGCTGCAGGAAAAAGACGTCCCTTTCCGTGAAGTCCTTGACGGTTCGGCTCAGCACGACGAGCGCGCCGATCCCTTCGCCCTTCAGGAGGATGGGAACCCCGAGGTAGCTCCGAAAGCCGAAAGTCTCCACGACCGTTCGGCTGCCGGCGGACGGTCCCTGTTGCCTCAGATCGCGGATGAAGAGAGGCTGGCGCTCTTGAACGAGGGAAGCGGTGTTGACCTGATTTTCGAGGCTCGCTTCGTGGTAAGGCGGAAGATCGAGTCCTGAGATCGCCCGGATGCGATACGACCCGTCGGCTTCGCGCAGCCGCACAAAAGCGCAGTCGGCCTTGAAAATGTTTAAGACTTCCTTAGTCAACCGCTGCAGCAGGGCGTCGAGGTCGAGCACGTTGATCTCGGCGGTGAGCTGGTGCAACACGCCCTGCTCCTCGAGTAACCGGTGGGTCTGCTGGAAGAAACGAGCGTTTTCCATGGCGATGGCCAGCCATTCCGCCACCGATTCGAGGAAAGCGGACTCGCGCTTGCCGTACGCCTTGGCTTTGTTGGAAGCCACATGAAAGCTGCCGACTACCCGGTCCCAGCAAACGAGGGGAAGGCAGATGTAAGAGCGGAACCCCATCTGACTGAGGTATTCGTCGGTTTCGAACTCCCGCTGGGCCGCGCTGTCTTCGCGGATGAAGGTCTTGTGTTCCCTCACGACCCGATCGGTGACGCTCCCTCCGCGCTCGGAAAACTCCGGGTCGGCATCAAGAGAATCCTGCGGCACGGAAGATAAGAGGAAAAGGCCGGCAACCCTACTTTGGGGATCCAGCCGGTTGATCATTAACCGATCATAGGGGATGTATCCTTTGATCCCCACTGCGAACTCACGAAAGACCGCATCGAGACTGAGTTTGGAAGCCATCGCCCGACCCAGATGGGAGATGGCCTTCTGCCACTGGGTCGCGGAGTAAGCGGCTCGCTTCCGCGGCTGAGCTTTGCTTACGGAGGCCTTGGGCATGCGCCCAACTAATACCACACCTGCGCCGGCCTTGAAAACCGGCTGGCCGCGTCCGATGAATTGAGCTCCCTCGGGAAGCGCGCTCTCGGCTGCGGCCGATGGGTTCGTGCCATGAGTCGTGCCGTCTGTGATCGGACGTCCGCAGCCTCGCTCGCCCCGTAGAGCATGGTGTTGACCACGGTGACGGTTCCTCAAGCGTGGAGTTGCTCAACGGGGCTCGCGCCCCCCTCGGTCGCCCCCCCGGTCGCGAAAGAAGCGGCGGCTTGACCTCGCAGGCTGGCCATACGAAGATATCGCTGGAGAGATCCTATGGAAGAGAAGATTCCGCGACGGTGGGTCTATCTGCTGATCTTTTTGCTATTCGCAGCGGGGGCCATTGTCGTCTGGAGGAGCATGAGGGATGCTGGCACTTCGTCCCCGGAGTCCCCGGCTGCACAAGAACCGATCGCAGCCCGCGAATCGCGCCCGCTTGAGAAGGAAAGGGATGAAGAGATCCGGGGGTTGGAGCGCGAAATCACGATGCTGCGAAGCGAGCTGGATGAGCGCGCGGCGCGGATTCGAGAGCTGAAGGCCAACCTCGAGCGGACGAGCAGCGCGCTTGCTTTAGCCGAGCGAAAGCTCGGAGAAGCGCAGCGGGAAAAGGAGCGGCTGGCTGCGTTGGCGCCGCAAACGAGAACCGGCGAACTCTCCGCGCCGAGGGAGGCGCCTGGCCCGAGGGAAGCTTCTCCGCCCAAGGAATCCGCAGCGGCCGGCATCTGGCGCCGCCCGGCCGAGGCCGGAACCTACGAGACGGTGCGCGCGACCTCCGTGTTCCAGGAGCCGTCCCGGTCGGCTCGCAAGGTGGCCACCATCGGGCCGGGAACCAAGGTGACCGTGGTTGGGTCCCAAGGGGAGTGGCTCGAAGTCCGCTCCAAGCATGGCAACCCTCCGGGGTTCATCCCCAGGGAGGACGCCATGCTTGTAGAAAAGCGCTGAGCTTTCGGAGGAATGCGGGCTAGCGTTTGTAGCGC
>JACPFH010000150.1:2358-2965 GCA_016183075.1 Deltaproteobacteria bacterium
CGGCGGGCAGGGGCCCCCGTAGCCGACTTTTCCGAAGTCATTGCTTCCTTGCCGGGTGCCATTTTTCAGAGTCTCCAATGCCGGGATTCCTTCTTCCAGCTCCCCGGTCTCAGCCGGCAAGTCATAAAGAACCCAGTGGACCCAAGTCCCGACGGGGGCATCCGGGTCGTCGCAGATCAGGGCGAGGCTCTGAGCTCCGGAAGGCGGATCCTTCCATAGAAGCGCGGGGGACACGTCGGCGCCGTCGCATGTGTGCTTGCGGGGAATCTCACCGCCTTCCTGAAAGGCCGGACTGGTCAACGTCATAGCCATAGCCGATCCTCTCACCTTTTCTCCCAGGGCTTCTCGATGGGTAAGTCGAGCCGGTTGCCCCACTCCCCCCATGAGCCGAGATAGTTGCGTATTTTTGGAAAGCCGCAGAGCCTGAGCGCTAAATAGGTGTGCGCGGAGCGGTACCCTCCCTGGCAGTAGGGAATGGCCTCTCTGTCGGGAGTGATTCCGACCTTCTCGTACATGGCCTTTAGCTCTGCGACCGACTTGTATCTTCCGCTCGGGTCGAGGTTCTGCGTCCACTCGATGTGGATCGCCCCCGGCACAGCGCCGCCCC
>JACPFH010000146.1 GCA_016183075.1 Deltaproteobacteria bacterium
AAAGAGACAATCACCGCGGCTGTCGGCACACCTCCAAAAGGCTGGCTCGGCCCAGGATTGGTTGAAACCTTTAACACTCCTGACCATCTCGCCGCCGAGGGGTTCGAGTACTTATGCGATTGGGCCTGTGACGACCAGCCCTTTCCCATGCGGGTCAGCCACGGCCGGATGATTGGAATACCATACGAGCAAGGAGTGAACGATATTTTGGTGCTCTCGCGCTGGCAGCACACGCCGGAGGAATACCTGCGAATGGTGCGCGATCAGTTTGACATCCTCTATAAGGAGGGTGCGGAGAGCGGAAGAGTTATGTGCCTGCCTTTGCACCCTTTCATCATCGGGCTGCCATTTCGAATAAAATATCTGGATGAGGCTTTACAGTATATTTGTTCCCACTCGGGAGTATGGCGGGCCACCGGTTGGGAAATTGCCGATTGGTACTATCGGCATTACTATTGAAACCTTCATTGGTTCATCAGGGCAGGGGTCGAAGGGCATTAACGAGAGCTCTTTATTGCGTCGCTCCACACCGTGGACAGGTGAGAGGGGAGGAACCTTTAAGAATCGACCAGCCGCATTCCGCGCAGGTCTCGACCTCTTCGCCGAGCATCCCGCGGATCATCGGGCCGCACCTTTGGGCGCCGCACGGACCCGTGCCGGCGCCCGTGCGCCGGCTCACCATCTCCAAAGTTTTCGCTCCGCTTTGAATCGCCTTAACGATGATGCCTTTGCGGATCTTGTTGCACAGGCAGATGGGGCGATAAGAATCGATAATCGCCTGCTCGCGGGCCTTCTTTAGGTCATCCTGAGAGTCCATTAGACAAACACTTAACGTTTTATCTCAGTGGGTTACAATGTGAACATAAAGTAATTTCTATGCTGGCTAGACTTTCTCGCCGATGACAAGCGAAGAGGTAAGAGGGTGGGGAAGTGGGAGCTGGGTAACATGCTCAAACCCGGCGTTTCCGAGCCAAGCCTTCACTTCGTTGTAGGAGTAGCACCTGCCGCTTTCGGTGGTAAGGAGCATCAGGAGAGAAAAAGTGACGCCAACCGGCGGATGGGTGAGCGAATCATCCAGGATGTGATCTTTGATTACGATCTTCCCGCCTGCTTCCAGGCAAGAAAAGACTTTGGGCATCAGCCGGTCGTTTTCTTCTTCGCTCTCGGCGTGAATGATGTTGGAGAGGAAGGCCATCTGGTAGCGCCCGGGAATGGGATCGCGGCGGTAGTCTCCGATTACAAGCCTTATGCGATCGCCGAGTCCAGCCTCCCGAACGAACCTTTCGGTGACTTGGATCGTCGCGGGCAGATCGAAGATCGTCGCTTTCAGTTGCGGGAACTTCCGGCACAGAGAAATCGGATAGGTTCCGGGACCGGAGCCGATATCAAGAAACTCCGTGACGCCGCTGAAATCCAAAGCTCGGGCTAGCATCTCGGCATCTCCTCGCGCCTGGACGAGCGAGTGCATCGCGTAAATAAACCGCTCGGTTGCTTCGCTGTCGCCCTGGTACATATCCGGCGGGCGAACCGGCTTTCCGGTGCGCACGGCTTTTTCCAAATCTCCCCAGCAGTCCCAGAGCGAGGCGTCGAACAAAATCATTCCGCCGAGGTAGAGGGGGGAGCTTTTGACAAGATAGGTAGACGCGACCGCAGCCAAGGAAAAAGATTGAGCCTCTTTTTCCAGCAAGCCGATCGCCGTGAGCGCGTTCAGAAGAAGCTCTGTTCCTCTTGGGTCCGTGCCGACAGCCTGCGCAACGGCGCGTGCATCCCGACTCGGTTCTTTCAGCGCATCGAAGACGCCCAGGCTTACCGCGACCTGGATCGCGCGGGCTTCGAGGTAACCTCCGGCAAGCCGTGCTAGATCGGAAAAGTCCATGCTTTAGCGCGGAGCTAATCGTCAATAGTCAATGGTGAATCGTCAATGGTCCGCTCCCCCCCACCATTCACGTTTCGCTTTTCAGTTTTTGGGGGTCGCTTTTAACCGTTGACCAATGACCATTGACTAACTTCACAGCCGTTCGATGATGCGATAGGAGCGGCTTTTCGGCTTTAGCGGAGTTACAATCCCGAGCTTCACCATGCTCCGGATCTCCCGGTATGCGATGTCTCGATCCACTTCTCCGACCCGCTGGTAGTCCGTAGTCGAAAACATCTTGCCGTGTGAATACGCGTAGGCGAGAAGCCGCCGCTGGCGGAAGTTCACCGTGGAGCTGCTGAACTGGTTAAGCCACCTCAGGATTTCCTCATCGTAAATCGGAGTGTTGCGCAGCGTCACGGAGAAAAAGAAGCCTTCGGCGGCGAACTCCGGAGGCCTCAGGCCGTATTGATCCATCTCCTGAAACATACGCGGTATCCCTTCGCCCATTTCTCGCAGGTACCCCAGATCCGCAAGGACCCGCACCAGCAGAGGGTTGCGCGAGAAATGGACCCTTTTTTGCTGGCGCAGTTGATCGACGGTGACCGGGGAAGGGGGGAGTCCGGGGCTTCTAACTTCCAGCCGATCGTCGAACATCCACACCTCGACTGAAGCGCCGCTCAAATTGTAATCCCGGTGCGCCACGGCATTGACCAGGGCTTCCTGCCAGGCGAATGTGGGATACTCCAGCCGCTCGCGGAAAAAGAGGTCGTGGAGAATCGTCCTTTCCCGGATATGCTCCCTGATTCGCCCGACCGCTTCGTCGATCAGTCGAGAAAGGGGCGCTTCGAAGCGGATCCGCCTGATCACGTTGAAGGCGCCCCCGTGTTGCCTCTCGACGCCTTCATATTTTACGAAATCGATGCCGCAGCGGGGATGCCAGCGCGTCGGGTCCTTGGCGAAGAGAAGGAGCGCCGCCATGGTAAGCGAGGTCTTCTGGCTGGAGTTATCGATGAGATGATAGGCTTGCGAAAGCAAAGTCTCCGCGTCTCTCGGGTCCTGGATCTTTTCTCCGAGCCGTGCGACCGCATCCTCATCCAGGTCCCCCCACGAGGCGCCGAGGACTTGCTGGCGCTCATAAAAAAAGGATTTCTTGGCCTCCTTGAGCTGATGGATCTGCTCGGTGGGAAGGCCGGGAGTTTCCGTGGCGATTCGGTAGAATGAGCGGCCGCTGGCGAGCCGGTACACTTCCGGTCCCGAAATCACGTCGAATTTGAGGAGCAGGAGATTGCCGAGCCGCATGCGCTCGCAAGAGGGCGAGAGCGGCGGCTGGACCAGGGCCTGGGCCGCGTGCGTCAAGACCTGGGCCTCTTCGGCGGGATAGGGAATTCCGGTGACGGTTCGGTCGGGCTCGACGCCGACTAACAGCGTTCCGCCGTCCGCATTGGCCATGCCGACGAGCAGACGCGCAATCTCACGGGCGAGCTCCTCGGCGCGCTTTTGCTGCGCGCCGCCCTTTTTGTATTCGTAGGCACTGAGAAACTCGAGAAACTGACCGCGCTCTCTCCTGAGCAAAAGCCCGATCTCGTCTGCTTGCATGGAAATAACTCAGCTATCAGCGGTCAGCAACTAGCCATCAGCTTTAGGTCATAAGCTGAAAGCTGCTGGCTGAGAGCTAAGAGCCTCCTGTGGCGTTCAGGCGCACGATCTCGAGAAGCACCTGCGCGGAGACATAGAGGTCTTTGAGATCGAGCCACTCTTTCACCGTGTGGATCTCGCGCATGCCGGTCGAGAGATTGGCCACCTCCAGCCCTTTGCGGTTGAAGACATTGGCGTCACAGCCCCCTCCCGTCGCCATCGTCCTGACCTCTACGCCGAGATTCCGGGCCGCGTCGCGCACGAGTTTGACGATGTCCGAACCGTCTGGCACGTCCATCCGATCGTATTCTCGGGTGATCGTGGCGTCAACCCGGGCGCGAAAGTTCTTTCCGTCGATATCCACCCCGTAGCCCGCAGCCGCCTCTTCGAGGCACCGGAGCATGTGGCGGGTCTGTTCTTCGAGCTTTGCCTCGCTGTGGCTTCGCGCCTCGCCCTTGAGACGAACGGAATTGGGAACGATGTTGATCGCCATGCCGCCTTGGATTACGCCGATATTCGCCGTGGTCTCCTCATCGATCCTCCCCAGCTTCATCCGGCTCAGTCCTTCCGCCGCCACTTGGATCGCGCTGATCCCTTTTTCCGGACAGACTCCGGCGTGCGCCTCCAGACCGCGAACGATGAACTCAATATGGTTAGCGGCAGGTGCCTTGGTGAACAGGAAACCTACCGAATCGCTGTCCAGGACCAATCCGGTCCGCGCCCGAAGCCGCGAAACATCCAGGCACTTGGCCCCGACCAGGCCCGCCTCCTCGCAAATCGTAAAGACCACGTCGGTGTCGCCTATGGGAAGGCGGTTCTCGCGCGCCGCGCGCATCACCTCGCAGATGATAGCGACCCCGCTCTTGTCGTCGCCGCCGAGGACAGTGCGGCCGTCGCTGCGCAGGATGTCTCCGTCAAGCACCGGCACGACACCCTCGCCGGGGACCACCGTATCCATGTGCGCGCACAGAAGAAGGGGCCCGGCGCCCGGCACGTTGCCGCGAAAATAACCGATGACGTTGCCCACGCTGCCGCCGATTTTCTGTCCCGCGTCGTCGATCCGCACCTCGGCGCCAAGCTCCTCCAGCTCTTTTTTGAGCCGCATGGCGACCGCGTATTCCTTGCGAGAGGGGCTGTCGATCTTGACCAGCTCGATGAGGAGGTTCTTGAGTCGCTCTTTTTGGATCAAGTGTCGTGTCCCTTTTTTCAGGCTGGCAAGGCCCCCGGCTTATTTGGCTTCGATAAGCATCAGATCCGGATCCTCGAGGTGCTGGATGACAACGCTCAAAAACTGCCCGGCCTCGTTGCCATCGATGACCCGGTGATCGAAGACGAGCGAGAGGGGCATGATTTTGCGGATCGCGATCTGGCCGTCCCTGACGACGGGACGATCGTCGATCTTGCCCACGCCCAGAATCGCGACTTCAGGGTAGTTGATGATAGGAGTGCCGTAGGATGCTCCGAAGACACCGTAATTGGTGATCGTGAATGTGCTCCCCTTAAGCTCGGCAAGATCGATTTTTCTCTGTCTCGCCTTGTCCGACAGCTCCCCCACCGCCCGCGCCAGCTCCAGGATGTTTTTTTGATCGGCGTCCCTGATCGTGAAGACTATCAGGCCGCTGGACGTATCCACTGCGATGCCAATGTTGTAGTACTTCTTGAGAATGATTTCGCCCGCTTCCTCGTCGAGGGTCGCGTTGAGATACGGATGAGCCTTTAGAGCCGGGATTACCGCTCGGATAACGAACGGAAGATAGGTGAGCTTGATCCCCTTTTCGGCGGCGAGTCTTTTTTCTTTGACGCGGACGGACTCCAGCTCGGTGATATCCGCATCTTCCCAGATCGTCACCTCGGCAACCCGCGCGGCGGCCTCCGCCATGTGCTTGGCCATGGTCCGCCGGATGCCCCGGAGCCGAATCTTCTCCACAGGACCGTAGGCATCGCTCTCCGCAGCGGGCTTGGCCGGGGCTTTCCCGGCCGCTCGTTGGAGGTCCTCTTCGGTGATGCGCCCGGCCGGGCCGGTTCCCCGGACTTTGGCGAGGTCCACATTGAGCTTGCGGGCCAGGGAGCGGACGGCAGGCGTTGCCTTCACCACCGGCGCGGCCTGGATCTCCTCCTCGCTCAACGCGCCGACCACCGTCCCCGCGTCGCCTCTTCGCGGCGCCTGCTGAGGCTCGCTCTTTTTTTCCTCGTCTTCGAAGCTGGCCAGTGTCGCGCCCACCTTAAGGATGTCGCCTTCACTGCCGTGGAGTTTGATCACCTTGCCGCTATAAGGAGAGGGCAAGGTGGCGAGGGCCTTGTCCGTCTCGATCTCGACCAGGTCCTGATCCTCCTCGACCCGATCCCCCTCCTTGACGAGCCACTTGACGATTTCCGCCTCGCTGATTCCTTCGCCAACGTCGGGCAGTTTGAACTCTTTTGCCATAGTCGCGTTGCTGCGGTCCGCTTAAAAGCTCAATACCCGATCGATGGCTTCGACGACGCGCTCGGCGTTGGGGAGATAGTGCTGTTCGAGTTTGGGCAGCGGCATGACCGTGTCAAATCCCGTCACCCGCTCGACGGGCGCCTCAAGGTAGAGCAGGGCTTTCTCGTTGATCCTGGCGATCAACTCGGCGCCGAGGCCGCAGGTGCGCGGCGCTTCATGGATGATCACCGCTCGCTTGGTCTTTTTCACCGACTCGATGATCGTGTCGTCATCGAGCGGAGAAAGCGTTCGTAGATCGATTACCTCGGAGCCGATGCCGCGCTCTCCCATGAGCGCGGCGGCTTTCAACGTCGGCTGGAGCATCGCCCCCCAGGCAATCAGCGTCACGTCTTTACCTTCGGTTGCGATGCGGCACTGGCCGAGCGGGATCGAATATTCTTCCTCGGGAACCTCTTCCTTGATAGCGCGGTATACCCGTTTGGGTTCCATGAAGATCACCGGATCCGGATCCCGGACGGCCGACACGAGAAGTCCTTTGGCCTCGTAGGGAGTCGAAGGAGCGACGACCTTGAGGCCCGGCGTGTGGACCAAAAGCGCCTCGTTGCTCTCGGAATGGTGCTCTGGCGCCCGGATCCCGCCGCCGTAAGGCATTCTGACCACGAGCGGGCAGTGATACCTTCCCCGGGATCGCGTTCGGATACGGGAAGCGTGGGAAATCAGTTGTTCCATGGCGCCGTAGACGAACCCCTCGAACTGGATCTCCGCCACGGGCCGAAAGCCGTAAGCCGCCATCCCGATGGACACGCCGACGATCGCAGACTCCGACAGCGGGGTGTCGACCACACGTCCGTCACCAAACCGCTCGAAAAGGCCCTGGGTTACCCTGAACACGCCGCCGCTTTTCCCCACGTCCTCGCCAAGGACAACCACCGCCGGATCACGTTCCATCTCTTGTTTCAGGGCGAGGTTGATCGCCTCCACCATGGTCAATTTGGCCATATCAGCTACCCGGGTAGTTAGAGATCAGGCCGGCCGTCGCCGCGCAAGAAATTTTCCATCTGTTGTTTGAGCTCCTCGGGAAGCTCGCCAAAGGTGTAGCGAAAGATATCTTTCGGGTCGGGCAAGGGGATCGCCTCTTCTTCTTTCACAGCCGCTTCGACCTTCTCTCGGGCCGCCGTGGCTACCTGCTGATGGTAGGCTTCATTCCACAGCCCTTTGTTTGCCATATATTTTTTCAGCCGGTCGATGGGGTCTTTCTTTCGCCATGCCTCCACTTCTTCCGCTTTGCGGTAGCGCGACGCGTCATCGGCCGTTGTGTGGTCGCCGATGCGATACGTGAGGCATTCGATCAGAGTTGGGCCATGGCCCGCCCGGGCCTTTTCGAGAGCTTCCTTTGCCGCCTTGTAGACCGCAAAGACATCGTTGCCATCTACCTGGATCCCATCGAAGCCGTAGGCGATCGCCTTTTGCGCTAACGTCTTGGATCGGGTCTGCCGGCTAAGCGGGACAGAGATCGCCCATTGGTTGTTCTGGCACAAAAAGACTACCGGCAGGGAAAAGACACCGGCGAAGTTCAGGCCCTCGTGAAAATCTCCCTTGGAGGTAGCGCCGTCCCCTAAATAGGTCATAACGGCGATCCGGTCGCCTCGCAACTTGGCCGCCCACGCGGCACCGGCGGCGATCGGGATTTGCGTACCGACAGGAATGGTAATGGGAAAATCGTTTTGGCCTTCCGGTATCTGGCTCCCTCGTTCGTCGCCCGACCAGTACTGAAGGATCATCCTGGGCGGCAGGCCTCTGAGTATCGAGGCGCCGGCCTCGCGAAACGACGGGAACATCCAGTCTGAGGGTTGGAGCGCGAACGCGCTGCCCACCTGCGCCGCCTCCTGCCCAAGGATAGAAGCGTACGTGCCCAGGCGGCCTTCACGTTGAAGCTTGAAGGCCTTCTCGTCCAGTGTGCGGGTTAGGACCATCCACTCATAGAGCTTTTGGATCTCTTTATCGGAAAGGGAAGGGCGCAGCGTCTCGTCACAGTTTCCATGTTCGTCCAAGATCTGGAGCCATTCGACTTGAAACGTCTGGATGGTTTTTTTCGGCATGGCGGCCCCTTTCTCCCGGCTTGATTTCTCCGCCCTACGCGACCATCGGCTTATGAACGTTACTCTAGCATTCTCCAGGATTATTTTAAACTTGTTTCCGTATTTTTTAATTCTGCTACAATTGATCATGGTCGCCCGGAGCAACACGCGCCGGTTGATGAAATAAAAGGACGATCTTGAAAAGAGGGGAGACCCGGAATGAGAACGCCCGTCATCGTCAGTGCGGTCCGCACTGCCATTGGAAGTTTCAACGGAACGCTTAGCTCTGTTCCGGCCACCAGGCTCGGAAGTATTGTCATCGCCGAAGCGCTCAACCGCGCCCGCTTGAGCGGCCCGGATGTGGACGAAGTGATCATGGGCAACGTCCTTTCGGCCGGCCTCGGCCAGGCGCCGGCTCGCCAGGCCAGCCTGGGCGCGGGTCTGCCGCAATCGGTCGGCTGCACGACCGTAAACAAGGTGTGCGGCTCGGGTCTCAAAGCGGTGATTTTTGCCGCCCAGGCGATCCTGTCGGGGAATGCGGAAGCGATCGTAGCGGGGGGAATGGAAAACATGAGCGCCGCCCCTTACCTTTTGCCCAAGGCGCGAAGCGGATATCGCTTGGGGCACGGACAGGTCGTCGATAGCATGATCCATGACGGGCTCTGGGATGTTTACAACCAGTATCACATGGGAGGCGCCGCGGAGCTGTGCGCCGAAGGCTATAAGATCGGACGCGAAGAGCAGGATCAGTTCGCGCTCACGAGCTACCGGCGCGCGCTCGGCGCGCAAGAGCGCGGGGAGTTCAAGCGGGAGATCGTGCCGGTCGCGCTGCCGCAGAGGGGCAAGCCGGATCTTATGGTCGCCGAAGACGAGGAGCCGAAGCGGGTGAACTTCGAAAGGCTCCCCACGCTGAACCCTTCTTTTAAGGACAAGGGGACGGTCACCGCCGGGAATGCCTCTTCGATCAGCGACGGAGCCGCCGCTCTTGTGGTCATGGCGGAAGAAAATGCCGCCGCTGCGCGGCTCCGTCCCATGGCGCGGGTCGTCGCCTTTGCATCCTTTGCGACCGAGCCCGCCTGGTTCACGACGGCGCCGATACGGGCGATTTCCTCCTTGCTGGACAAAGCGCATCTGACGCCGTCGCACATCGACCTATTCGAAATCAACGAGGCCTTCGCGGTCTGTTCGAACGCCGTAAATCGGGCTCTGGGGTTGGACACGGAAAAGGTTCGCGAGCCTGTGCATCGGCGGGGGAGAGGCGCTGGCCATGCTCGTGGAGCGCGATTAGATCGAGCATTCAGAATACAGTAGCCAGAATACAGAATAAATTCTGGATACTGATTCTGCTGAAAAACCCCCGTTCACCCTTCGACAATGCTCAGGGCGAACGGGATTTAGATTGATAACGTTGACGATTTTCCGTTCATGCTGAGGTTCTCGAAGCATGAGCCCGTCGAAGCATGAAAAGCTGGTTTTTCAGCAGAATCGATACTGGCTCCTGACTGCTGGATTCGCTTGGTTGATCAAAGATGGATTTCGATCTCACCGAAGAGCAGCTCATGGTGCAACGGACGGCCCGCGCTTTCACAGAAAAGGAAGTGAAGCCGGTTGCCGCGAAATTGGACCGGGAGGGCGTGTTTCCCGCGGAGCTGATTCGGCGGCTGAGTGAAATCGGCTTCATGGGAACCTTGGTGCCGCTTGAGCTTGATGGCTCGGGGATGGATGCCGTCTCGTACGTGATCGCGGTGGAAGAAATCTCCAAGGCTTGGGCCTCGCTCGGGACGATCATGACCGTGAATAACTCGTTGGTCTGCGAGCCGATTGTGCAATTCGGAAGCGAAAAGCAAAAGAGGAGCT
>JACPFH010000147.1:0-3491 GCA_016183075.1 Deltaproteobacteria bacterium
ACGCTACCGACGGCAGGAGAAAACAATGAAGACGTGGTGATGCGGATCTTAGCGGCCAGCGAGCCGCTGCCGCTCGAAAAGCTCGCGATGTCGGAGCGCAATCTCCGGGAGTTTCGGCAGCTCCTGGATAAACCCTACGGTCTCATTTTGTGCGTCGGGCCTACGGGCTCGGGAAAGACCACCACCCTCCATTCCGCCCTTGGGTATCTCAATGACGCCGAGACCAAAATTTGGACTGCTGAAGACCCGGTGGAGATCACCCAATACGGTCTGCGGCAGGTTCAGGTCCAGCCCAGAATCGGGTTTGATTTTGCCGCGGCGATGCGCTCGTTCTTGCGGGCCGATCCGGATGTCATCATGATCGGAGAGATGCGCGATCAAGAGACGGCGGAGATGGCCATTGAGGCCTCGCTTACAGGCCATTTGGTTCTGAGCACGCTGCATACCAACAGCGCTGCCGAGACGGTCACCCGACTTCTGGAAATGGGCATGGATCCATTTAATTTTGCCGACGCTCTGTTAGGCGTGCTGGCGCAACGGCTGGCTCGCACCCTTTGTCCGGCCTGTAAGGAAAAGTACCGTGCGAGCAGGGAAGAGTATGAAACGCTGATGAGCGCCTACGGGGAGCAAGCGTTTTCTCAGCTCGGCGTTCCTTACGACGAAAACTTCTTTCTCTATCGGGGGAAAGGGTGCGAGTCCTGTAACCAGTCAGGTTACCGGGGCAGGATCGCCTTGCACGAGCTTTTGGTAGGCACCGACGAGATCAAGAGGCTCGTCCAGGCTCGCGTTACGGTCGCCGAGCTGCTTCAGGTGGCCGTGCAGCAAGGCATAACGACACTTTTACAGGATGGGATTGCCAAGTCGATTGCCGGGCGGACCGATTTCAAGCAGGTGAAGGCCGTGGCCATGAAATGATGCGGTGCGGCGGGTGAGCGGCCAAACAGGAGTCATACCTTCAGGCGGTTCTACCGTAGTTTGATCTTGCCGAATTTTTCTTTGAACTCGACGGCGATATTTTTCAGCAGTTCCTCTCTGTGATCGTACAGCCGCTTCGGTTTTCTCGGCGGGTGCTTCGCCAGCGCATACGCGGTCAAGAGGGGCAGGGCGATGGTCGTGTCAACGTAACAGACGACCGAATCGGCGAGCTGGTCGGGATCGATCTTTCCCCAGCTCACCGCCTCGCCGGGGGTGGCCCCGGAGAGCCCGCCCGTGTCCACCCGGGCGTCGGTGAACTGAATAAAATAGTCGTGCCCTTTCTCCCGCAGGCTCAAAACCTCCTGAATGTGGGGCTCGGTCTGGAGCAGGAAATTTTTCGGCGAGCCCCCGCCCATGATAATCGCCGCGCTCTTTCCGCCGCTGCGCTTGGCCTCCAGAACGATGGCCGCCGACTCGTTGACATCGAGAGAAACGTCGAACTTGAGCTGGTTCCCCTTCAGGGCCAAAGCCGCAACGTTCATCCCGATCGAGCTGTCGCCGGGGGAGGAGGTGTAGATCGGGACGCCGTATCGGTACGCGGCCGCGAGCAGGGATTTTTTTTGTAATCCCAATATTTTTTCCCGCTCGGCGAGATACATCCCGACTCGGTAGTGCAGCTCCGAGCTGCCCATCTCTTTTTGGAACTCGGGTAGCTGGACGATCTCACGGTAGAACTCATCGGTGGAGATCAGGATGTCGTAATCGAAAAAAATGTCGTAAATCCGCACGATGCCTTCTTCCCGCAACAGGATGTCATCCGCATCCGGCCTGCCGCGGTGCATCGGTAGACCCATGGCAAAGTGGGTATCGTGATAGAGGTTGGCGCCGGTGCTGGTGATCCAGTCAACGAAACCGTTCTCGATCAAAGGGATCAGCGCGGAGGCGCCGAGCCCGGCCGGCGTCAACGCGCCGCTCAGGCTCAGGCCGACGGTAACGTTATCTTGAAGGATTTTCTCCGTGAAGAGCTGGCAGGCTTCGCGCAGGCGCCCGGCGTTGTACGAGATGAAGTTGTTGTCTACGAGGTCGATCAGGGAAACCGAAGACGAAATCGGCGTGGGGTCGATTTCTTTCCCCTTGAGAAGCTCGTTTTTCTTTGCCATCACCGGTTTGGTGCCATCATTCCCTGATGGCGGCTGCTCTCCTTTGGAAGTAGGCGTTACGCACCGCGCCGTAAAGGTCGATGGTGGTCTCTTCGACGCGCTCGAACTTGTCGAGGTTGAGCGATCGCTCGTTGACCGCGTCGGTGCCGCGGATGCCGAGGGTGGCGCCGATCGGTAGAAAATAGTTGAGCGGGTTCATGGCCCCGTCCAACGCCATGCCAATCCCGTCCCGAACCGTCATCGGCGGCAGCAATGGCAAGATCAAGTACGGCCCGGATCCGGCACCCCAGACGCCGAAAGTCTGGCCCATATCCTCGTCGCTTTGGGCGATGCCCACGCCGTCCTTGGCGACATCAAACAATCCGCCGACTCCGAATATGCTGTTGACCGTGAAACGCATGAGTTCCCGACTAGCGCCTTCCAGTTTGAGCTGGAGCAGGTTGTTGACCACGCGCCGCACCACCAGAAGGTTGTCGAACGCGTTGCCGAGACTCTTGCGCACGAAGTAAGGAAGCGCGGCATCCCAAACCGTCGCCACCGGCTTGACCACAAAGCGATCGACCTCGCGGTTAAAGGTGAACATCCCTTCGTTGAATGGCTCCCATGGGTCCTGATCCATCTCCTGGCCGCGCGCCGCGTCATCGGCCTGACTCGCCGATCTCTCTTCGGCAGCACTGGCCCATGTCACCACAGGCGGGTTCGCAAGGATAAGGTTGACGAGGACAGCGAACCCGAGAAACGACACGATCCGCGGTCGGAGCTTGTTAGTTATGTGTTTCACTTTTTGCAACCTCCGTTGTCCAATACACGAACTCTCTGGATAGGTCAAGATTTTTCCCAGACATCTTAGGATAAAAACGTCCATCCCCGCAAGGGAAGCTAGAAACATGCCAAACCGTCTTCGCCTCAGGGCGGCAATAGTTTTTTCTTCAGAATCAAGCGCTTTCTGAAAGGACAACGGCGGCCTTGAGTCTGCGGTAGCTGCACAAATGACAAAAAGTGTAAGCAAGAACGCGAAAAAATCGGCGATTACGCCGAAAGCCGCCGGCAGTGGCCTAATTTGCAAAGCCCGCGTCAATTGGCTATTTTCAAGACGTGAAACCGGAGAATGGCGCCACGATCGTTCTTGGTGTTACCGGGGGCATCGCAGGCTACAAGGCGGCGGAGATCGTCCGCTTACTGGTCAGGGAAGGGTTTGCCGTCCAGGTGGTGATGACTCGAGAGGCGATGGAGTTCGTCACGCCCCTGACTTTTCAGACGCTCTCCGGCCGGCCGGTTGCGACGGAAACCTTTAGCCTCACCCAGGAGTCCGAAATTGGTCACATCCGCATAGCCGATGAAGCCCAGCTCTTTGTGATCGCCCCGGCGACAGCGAATATTATCGGCAAGGTCGCTGCCGGGATTGCTGATGACTTG
>JACPFH010000147.1:3510-6982 GCA_016183075.1 Deltaproteobacteria bacterium
CCTGTGCTGTTCGCGCCATCGATGAACGTTCACATGTACGAAAATCCGATCCTTCAGGACAATATTCGCAAGTTGAAAGCCCTCGGTTATCATTTTATGGATCCGGCTGAGGGTTACCTCGCATGCGGTTATGAGGGTAAAGGACGGCTGCCCGAGCCGGAGGATATTGTGGAGGAAGTCCGGCGGTTGTTAAAAAAAACGGACCTGATCGATGAAAGCCTCCTGATTCCCGCCGGTCCGCACCCCGAGCCCCTGGACCCGGTACGTTTCCTCTCCAACCGTTCCTCGGGAAAGATGGGCTACGCGCTCGCGCGCATCGGCCTTCGGCGGGGGGCCCGGGTGACGTTAATCAGCGGGCCGACCGCTCTGCCGCCTCCTCCACGCGCGCGTCTGATCCGGGTTGGCACTGCAGCCGAGATGCGTGAGGCCGTCCTTCGGGAGTTTCCGCAGGCCACTGCGGTGTTGATGGCGGCCGCTGTGGCTGATTACCATCCCGACCAGCCTCTCGGCAGAAAACTCAAGCGGGCCGGGGGCCCGATCCTCCTCAAATTGAGACCGAGCCCGGATATTTTGCGCGAGCTCGGGGCGAGGAAAGATGGCCGGATCCTCATCGGTTTTGCCGCCGAGACGGAGGGCCTGGTTGCGAACGCGAGAAAAAAGCTGCACGCGAAGAATCTCGACCTCATCGTGGCCAATGATGTGACCCAGGAGGGGAGCGGCGTTGATGGAGACACCAACATTGCGACCCTGCTGGACCGAAAAGGCGCCGTGCGCTCTCTTCCCCTCATGAGCAAAGAAGATCTGGCGGACCGAATCTTCGATTGCCTTCTGACGCTGCGGGCAGAAAGCAGTCAATAGTCAACCTCTTCCCGCTATTGACCATTTCAGCCTGAGGCTGATCCGCCTCTGGCGGAGACTATTTACTATTAACCGAAAATGGGCTTTCCCAGAGAGCCGAAGCCAGTTAAGATTTTCGTTGCCCTGCTCGCTTCCTCAGAGGATCTCTTTGCCTCCGTGGAGGCACGTCTAACCCGACTTTTCGGCGCCCTCGAGACCGCCAGCGGGGTCTGGGCCTGGGAATTGAGCGGGTATTACACCAAGGAGATGGGGAGGGGGCTCAGGCGAAAGTTTCTCTCCTTTACGCCTTTGGTTGCGGCGGAAAAATTGCCGGAGATCAAGCTTGCGGCTCAGAAAATCGAAGCGGAATATCTCTCCACCAGCGGCGAGCGACAAGGACGCACGGTCAACGCCGATCCAGGCTACCTGGACATGGGAAAGGTGGTTCTCGCCTCGACCAAACCCGCTCCCCACCGCCTATACCTGCGTGAAGGCATCTACGGTGAGGTAACTTTGCTTTACTACAACGGCGCGTTCCATCCGTTTGATTACACCTACGCGGACTACCGCTGGCCGCAGACGCTCGCCTATTTCGCTGATCTTCGCGCCCTCTACGTAAACCAGTTGAAACGGGGGTTCTAACGACGTGATAGTTATTGCTACGCAGCCTTCGATGATGCTAAGATGCTTTCGCGCGAAGAAAACGAGCATGGACGCCGATAGGGATCTGGAAGAGTTGACCACGATGGTTGCGTCCCTGCGACGCCACCTGCAACGCATGGAACGGGCCGGTATCCGCAACCTGTCGATCGCTCGCGACGCCGATGGGAAGGCTCCCGAGCCATCGCAAGCCAGTTGGTTGCGCGGGGTGGAGGGAGGCTTGTTTTCGGACCATGCGGAGGCCTGCCGGGCCACGAGTCTGGAAGAGCTTCGCGCCGCTATCGGCGACTGTCGTCGTTGCAAGCTGTGGCCGGGACGAACCCACTTGGTGTTCGGCGTTGGCAACCCTCAGGCGCATGTGATGTTCATCGGCGAGGGTCCTGGGCGAGACGAGGATCTCCAAGGGGAGCCGTTCGTGGGGCGCGCCGGGCAGCTTCTTACCGATATTATCGTCAAGGGAATGGGTCTTGGAAGGGAAGACGTCTACATCGCCAACGTCGTCAAGTGCCGTCCCCCTGAAAACCGCAATCCGGAACCGGACGAGGTGGAGGCTTGCGAGCCGTTTTTGCTCAGGCAGATCGAGCTCATCAGCCCGCGGGTCATCGTGGCTTTAGGAAAGTTTGCGGTCCAGACGTTACTTAAGACCAAGGCTCCGATCACGCGGTTGCGGGGTGTGTGGCACGAGTTTAACGGAATCAAGATCATGCCGACGTTTCACCCTGCCTATTTGCTGCGCAATCCAGGAGACAAGAAGCTTGTTTGGCAAGACATCAAAAAGGTTATTGAAGAGCTTCGCACCCCTGTTACGTAGGGGGGGAGTGCTCTTACCCATCCTCTTAGCGGGTTTCTCGGTTGTGGCGCAGCCGAAGCCTGCCCCTGGCCCGGTGGTTGATTTCATCGCTATCGATGGTGGGATCAATCCGGCGGTCGATGACTTCATTCGGGAAAGCATCGAGCGCGCGCGCGCCAGGGGATCGAAGGCTTTGATCATCCAGCTCGACACGCCGGGAGGGCTTCTCACCTCAACGCGATCCATTGTCAAAGAGATTCTGGGGGCTCCGGTACCGGTCATCGTCTACGTGGCTCCGAGCGGGGCCGGGGCGGGCTCCGCCGGGGTCTTCATTACGCTGGCGGGCCACGTCGCGGCGATGGCTCCGGGCACGAACATCGGCGCCGCTCACCCCGTAGGTGGCGGCGGGCAAGAGGTCAAAGGGGTGATGGGGGAGAAGATCGAGAATTTCACGGCATCGTTCAGCGAGGCCATTGCCCAAAAGCGCGGCCGCAACACCGAGTGGGCCATCCAGGCTGTGCGCCGAAGCGTCTCGATTACCGAAAAGGAAGCCCTAGCGAAGAACGTTATCGATATTGTCGCCAGGGACATCGACGACCTGTTGCGGCAGGCGGACGGAAAAAAGGTCGAAGTGGGAGACCGCCATGAGCCGCTCGCCCTCAAGGATGCGCGGGTAGAGCGGTTCGAGATGGGGGTCAGGCAGAAAATCATCAACACCCTTTCCGATCCCAACATCGCCTACCTGCTCTTGATGGCCGGGATCCTGGGGCTCTACATGGAGTTCTCCAATCCGGGGGTGGTTTTTCCCGGAGTCGCCGGAGCGATCGCCTTGCTTTTGGCCTTGACCTCGTTTCAAATCATCCCCATCAATTATGCGGGTCTTTTCCTTATCCTGCTCGGGGTCGCGCTGCTTGTCGGCGAGGCCTTCGTGCCGAGCTTCGGGGTGCTGGGGATCGGCGGGACAATCGCGCTTGGGCTCGGCTCGCTGCTTCTCTTCGACACGGCAAGCTCAGACTTCGTCGTGGACCGTTCGATTGTCTTTACCGCGGTGGCGACGCTGAGCGGCTTGATGCTCTTGGTGGGCTACCTGGTCTTCAAATCGCAACGGAGAAAACCTACGCTCGGCTTGGAGGGCCTGATCGGCGAGATCGGCGACGTTCGGGTGAAGTTGAACCCTACGGGCAA
>JACPFH010000148.1:0-2045 GCA_016183075.1 Deltaproteobacteria bacterium
CCGCGCCGAGCGCCGCGCGAGAAAAGAGCTCACGCAGAAGGAAAGCAAAAGATCCCGCATCCTTGGCAAGATTCGCAAGCCGCTTCCGTATATCGTTGGAATCCTTGTCTTGGGAGCCGCGGCCTATTGGGCTTATCACCAGTGGGGTGCCGGGTTGCCCGGTGAATTTGTGCCGAGCATGGGGAATCGCCACATTACGCCTTCAGCCATTGGCGTTAACATCTACAACAGCGACCCCCCAACCTCAGGCCCCCACCTCCCTTCGATTGCAAGCTGGGGAATCCACGAAAGCCCGATCCCGAAGGAACTCCAGATCCATAACCTTGAAGACGGAGGGGTGGTAGTCCAATACAACTGTCCGCAGGGCGAAGAGGGGTGCCGGACGCTGGTCGAAAAACTCGCACAGATTGTCAGACTATACGACCATGCCGTCCTGGCGCCCTATCCGGGGATGAGCCAAAGAATCGCCTTGACGGCGTGGACCCGGATCGACAAGTTCAACGAGTTCGACGACAAGAGAATCGTGAGGTTTATCGAGGCTTATATGGGCCTCGATCACCACCCACCGGCGTGACGGTCATCGGGATCTACCGCTTCAGGAGATTTCCCTCCTATTTCGTGTAGCGAACCTCGAACGTGGTGCAGCCGTTGGGCGTTATCCAGGGGCCGTGGGGCATCCCTGGAGGCCGGCAGGCGTACTGCCCCGCTTTGAACTCCTGTTTAAGAGTGAGGTCAATCATGCTCCCCTCTAAAATGTAGACCTCCTCCCAGAAGTCATGCCTCAACACCCCGTTGGGTGTGGTGTCACAACCCGGGTCGAAACGGAGAACGCGCGAATAGTCACCGGTGTTCGGATCGCCGCTCAGGATGCGCTCGTGAAGTCCCGCACATTTGCTGCCCGGGACATCGCGCCACGGCTTGGTAGTGACATCAAAGAATTCCCGCTCTTCTTTGGGCATTCGTATCGGCCTCCTTGGCGCACAGTTTTTACACGCACGATTATATAAGGGGGGATTTCACCCCGCGTCAACCCGGCGCACGCGGTAGGCACATCGTAGCGCGCGGTTCGTCCTTTGATCGAACAGTTCGGCTTCGAAATAAGCCTTCGGTGCAAAGGCGCCACCGATAAGCGGAATTGTGCCGGTGAAAATCGCGGCGCCGTCCACGAGTTTCCCCACGCGCTGGCGCAACATTGCGAGCAAATTCTCGGGCGATGTTGAGCTTTTCCAGATCCCGATCCGTGTGATCACTCCCAACGGCCACCCATATCTCATCCCCCCTTACGAGAAGCACGACCTCTGCCTCCCCCGAAGTATGCCCCCCGAGCACCTCCACATCGGGCGCAGTCGTCAGCCGATCCAACGTCGTGCGAAAAACCGTCGGGATCTCCGCGGGAGCCGGAATCCCGTGGGCTGCGAGCTCATCGATATGGGCCCGAACCTCCTGCTGGTTCCGCCCCGTGTATCCAGCGATGATCACCCTTTGGGGCGAAAACTTGATCTTCCTACGGGTTCGCTGCAGTTTGAAGCTTGCCTGAGTCATCGAGCTAGAGCTCTCCTTATGTGTTTTTTTTGGCTGGTATCTTGAGGACTGCCGCCTTCATCCGATCCATAGCCTCTTCGATGCTCCCCGGCTTGGCCGCATAGGAAACCCTGACGAAGCCCTCATAGTCAAAACCGCTCCCATTGGTCAGAACCACACCCGCCTCCCGGACCAGGTACTCGACAAAATCCAGCGAGCCGATCCCCAACTCGCGAATATCGGCAAAGACGAAGAACGATCCCTTGGGAAGCGCGCAACGGACCCCGGGAATGTCGTTCAGACGCTTCACCACCAGGTCGCGCCGCGCCTGATAGGCGCTGCGCATCTCCTCGACGCAGTCCTGCGGTCCTTTGAGAGCAGCGACGCAAGCCACCTGGGAAGGCACATTGGCGCTGATATTCACGGTGTGATGATATTTCAGGAATTGCAGTACCTTGTCGGCCGACGCCGCCAGATAGCCTACTCGCAACCCGGTCATGGCGTAGGTTTTTGAGAAGCTATTG
>JACPFH010000148.1:2071-6804 GCA_016183075.1 Deltaproteobacteria bacterium
AGGCCATCGTAAACCAAGCTTTCATAGACTTCGTCAGCGACGAGAACAATGTCGTGCCGTCTGGCAATGTCCAGTAGGCGCCGCAAAGTTTCTTTGGGATATACCGCACCGGTAGGGTTGTTGGGGGTCAAGATCATAATGAGCTTCGTTCGATCCGTGATGACCCTCTCAATGTCTGCCGGGTTGGGAACAAAGGCCTCCTCGCTACGCAGCTTAACGAATACGGCTTTCGCTCCGGCTAGCTGGGCATTGACGACATAGGGGGGATAATGAGGCAGCAAGATGACGATCTCATCACCCGGGTTAGCGAGAGCCATGACCGCGACATGGAGGGCCGCCTGTCCCCCGGCGGTGACCAGGATCTCATCCTGCCAGGTGTAACTGGCTCCGTACTGTCGGTGAATTTTCGCCGCGATCAGTTGGCGCAGTTCCGCCAGGCCCCGGTCCGGGCCGTAATGTGTGTGGCCTGCATCGAGAGCCCGCTTGGCAGCCTCGCGGACATGCGTCGGAGTTATGAAGTCCGGCTCTCCCAACTGCAGATAGATACAATCGTCGCGCTTGGCCGCCAATTCCATAATGCTGTAAAAGGGCGATCGCTGGACCCCAAGGATGCGATCTGCGAGCATACGACGGTCTCCTCAAAGATTCATCGCCGCGGAAAAGCAGGCGCCGCTACTATAATGGTTGATGATCCCCCTTTCAAGCAGCCCTGATTCTTCGAGGTTCGCTTTCCCTTGACTTTAATTCAAACGGGGTGATAGCTTCGAGCCGACCAGGTAACCCAAGCAACGATAGCCGAACGTCGCGAACAAGGAGGCAGGTACCCATGAAGAAAATTTTGTGCGCCGTGCTTGCAGCGCTTGCAGGGGTGGCATTTTCGCTGGGCTTTCCCTCTTACTCTGAAGCCCAGGGCAAAAGAGTTCTCGTGCAGTTCGCCTGGGTTGTTGGCGGGCTCCATGCGGGTTTTTTTGTGGCTCAGGAAAAGGGGTACTACGCTTCCAAAGGCCTGGATGTCTCCATCAGCCGGGGCTTCGGCAGCGGAGACACGGCCAAGGTGGTCGCGACGGGAAAAGCGCATTTTGGTGAAGTGAATCTCCCGACGGCAATTATCTCGCGCGGCAAAGGGATGCCGCTAACCAATATCGGAGTGATCATCGGAAAGGCGCCGGAAAGTTTCCTGTCTTTTGCAGAGAAAGGGATCCGCAAGCCCAAGGATGTGGAGGGCAAGAGCTTTGCAGAGGCCACCGGAGCGGCGATCATGGTTACCTGGCCTGCATTTGCCAAACTGGCGGGCATCGACATCAACAAGGTCACCCATATCCCGATAGAGGCCGCCGCCAAGCCTGCCGTGTTTTTCAGCGGCCAGGTCGATTGGGTCGCCGGTTTTCGGCCCGGCTTTGATGAACCGGTAATCCTCCGCGCCCGTAAGGAAGGGAAGAAGCTCGTTTTCCTCCGTTGGGAAGACTATGGCTGGAAGGTGTACGGCAATGGTCTCGTTACCCACCAAGACGTGCTGAAGCGCGACCCGAAAATGGTCGCCGATTTCGTCGGCGCCACCATGGCCGGCTATGCTTACGCCATCGAGCACCCCGAGGAGGCCCTGAACATCACGCTCAAGGATAACCCTGAGCTGGATCGTGAAACCGCGCGCCTCTCGCTGCTGTTCGCTCTCGACGCCATCATGACGAGCGCTTCGAAGGAGAAAGGGTTGGGCTACATGGAACCAGATCGAATGGCCTTTCAGACCAAGCTCATGTCCGATCTCATGAACTTCGCTCCGCCAAAGGATGCGTACACCAACCAATTCATTCAGAGGAAGGCTTTTAAGGTACCTCCAGCGCTTGCAGCGGAGCTGGCCAAATTACCCTAGCATGCTGGAGTCGATCTGTATTGAGCGGCTTTGCAAGGTCTACCGGGCAAGGGATGGGACGGACGTCGAGGCGCTTCGCGAAGTCTCCTTCACGGTAGGTCGCGGGGAATTCGTTTCGATTGTCGGCCAGAGCGGCTGCGGGAAATCCACGCTGCTCAAGATTCTCGCGGGTCTTCTCCCGAAATCGAGCGGCACCCTGTTCATCGAGGGACAAGCCGTCGATGGGCCTCGCCGGGACATCGGCATCGTTTTCCAGAAGGCCCTGCTCCTGGAATGGCGCCGGGTGCTGGACAATGTCCTGTTGCCGGTGGAAATCTTTCGACTGGATCGGCGGGAATATGAAGCGAAGGCCCTGCGGCTCCTTCGGACCGCTGGTTTAGCGGAATTCTTGCGCAAGTATCCGTTCGAGCTTTCGGGGGGCATGCAGCAACGGGTTGCTCTCTGCCGAGCGCTCCTCGCCGAGCCCGCGTTGCTCTTAATGGACGAGCCCTTCGGCGCCCTCGACACGCTCACCCGGCAGAAAATGGGCTTCGAGCTGCTGCGGCTGTGGGAGGAGTGGAAAAGCACGGTACTGTTCGTGACCCATGACATCGACGAAGCGGTGATGCTTTCCGACCGGGTCCTGGTCATGTCTTCCCGTCCGGGAAGGATAATGGACTCCGTCACGGTGGATCTGCCGCGACCGCGCCAGATCTTCACCAAAGACACCCCTGAGTTCATACGCTTCAGTAGCCGCATCCGGCGGTGCCTGTGGGAAGAGGTCGGCAATGACTGAGACGACGCTCCAGGCCGCAAGAATCCTGCGCATTACGGCTTTCTACGTCGCCGCCCTCCTCATCTGGGAAGGCCTGATCAGGTCTCTCCACGTGCCGGTATGGCTTGTCCCCGCTCCTTCCCACATCTTCGAGGTGATCGCGGAGAAGAACTCGATAATGCTTTTCCATACCTTGGCAACTCTCCAAGAGACCGTCCTTGGATTTGCCCTTGCCCTGGTGGTGGGAATCCTGTTCGCCATCGGCATCGTCCATTTCCCCATGTTGCGCGACACGCTTTATCCCACCCTTATCATGTTCAATTCCTTTCCCAAGATCGCCATTGCACCGCTGTTTGTCATCTGGATCGGCGTCGGCATCGAATCCAAGATCGCCAATGCCTTTCTCGTCGCGCTCTTCCCCATCGTGATCAACATGATCATGGGGCTCACCAACATGGACCCGGAGCTGTTAGAGCTGGTTCGGGCCATGTCCAGAAGTCGCTGGGTGTTGTTCTGGAAAATTCGCCTCCCCCACTCGCTTCCCTATCTCTTCGCAGCCTGTAAGATCGCGGTCTCGTTTGCCGTCATCGGAGCGATCGTCGGGGAGTTTATATCGGGCCGCTCCGGCCTTGGTTACCTGGTCCTCTCGGCCAACAGCACTTTCAACACCCCTATGGCCTTTACGGCGCTTGTCTACCTGGTGCTGATGTCGCTGGCTCTGTACGGGGGGGTGGTCCTGGCGGAACGGCTCATGCTGCCCTGGTACCACCGCGAGCCGGCCGCATGAACTCGAGATTACTTGCGATCCT
Source organism: Deltaproteobacteria bacterium (assembly GCA_016183075.1). GTDB lineage: Bacteria > Desulfobacterota > Binatia > UBA9968 > UBA9968 > 2-12-FULL-57-22. The sequence goes on from JACPFH010000148.1 coordinate 5,505, forward strand.
GAACGGCGAGGATTTTTTTAAGCTCGGCCTCCAACTTTTCCGCTTCGGCGGGAGCCACGCGGCTTTCGAAGAGAGGGAAAAGCTCGCGCTCCTCTTTGCGGATGTGACGCTCGAGGAGATCTCCTAAATCAAAGAGCAGCTTGCTCAAAGTGGAGCTTTCGTCCAGGCGGGAGACGAATTCGCGGATCTGGACATGCTCTCGGAGCAGGGCATCTAAAATCGGCCGGCTCTCAGGAGCCAGCGAGCGCATCAGGGGAAACAGAACTTCCTCTTCCGCCTGGAAGTGGGGCTTGAGATTCGTCTCAACGAAAGCCGTCACCTCTTGCGCTCTTTCTTGCAAGCCCCGGACCCCCATGGGTTTCAGACGACCTAAAGCCTGCTTGCGGCATCGCAAAGCCAGTGCGAGTCCGTGATGATGATCGTGCGAAAGAGGAACGAGGCTTGGATGGCGCATCTTTCTACAATCCGTGCGTAAGGTCGCAACCTGCCGAATTTCCCGATCGTCGATAAGACAGTGGGATCCTTTTTATTTACATTGATTTGGTCCCATGTTACAAGGCGCCAAAGGTAGGGAGGAGAGAGCTATGATATTGAAGATCATCCTCGTTGTTTCGGGTATCTTTCTTTTCATCGCAAGCACAGTGTCGCAGGGCCGGAGCGCCGGGAAAATACTGTTCGCTTACGGCGCTATCAGCAGCAATGTCCTCCCGCTCTGGATCGCGCAGGATCAGGGCTTTTTACGCAAGTACGCCATCGACGCCGATCTGGTGTTTATCATTGCCGGCAGAGCGGCCCAGGCTATGCTCGCAGGTCAGGTTTACGTGGGGTTGGTCGGCGCCACTCACGTGACGAACGCCGTGACCGGCGGCGGCGATCTTACGATGGTTCTGGGATTGGAGAATTCATTGGACTATCTCTTCATTGCCCGACCCTCGATTAAGAGCGGCGAGGAGCTTAAGGGAAGAAAAGTGGCCATCGGGACCCCATCGGGCTCGGCCGCTCTGGCGACTTACGTAGCGCTCGATTATCTGGGGCTCATCCCCCGAAGGGACAACGTCGTTCTTCTGCAGGTGGGCGGGGTTCCGGAGCGGATGGCGGCCTTGCGTGCGGGGAGCGTGGATGCCACAAGTCTTTCACCGGAGCTGGGGCAGGTCGTCACGGCGGAAGGCTACCGCGTTCTCGTGGATACCGGCAAAGAAACTATCCCTTTTCAATCCAGCGGTCTGGTCACTTCACGCAAACTCCTGAAATCAGAACCCCAGCTCATCGAGAACATCGCCAGGGCCATTATAGAAGGAGT
>JACPFH010000160.1:0-10360 GCA_016183075.1 Deltaproteobacteria bacterium
GGGCCGAGGTTTAAGGCGCCTTGGAGACAGACGCTGGCAGACTTTCTTTCGGAAAGATGATGAACGCGCTGCGACTTATAGGCCCAGCTTTTGTTACGGTTCTGTTCGTCTTCCTAGCCTATTTGTGGATGGAGGCTGCAACGGAGAAGGATAAGCTCAAGAAGCTTCTGGAAGAAGAAAGGAAGAAAGCCCAGACTGACCGTGAGAGCTGCGAAAAAGCCAAACGGAAACTCTCTGCGGCTAACCGACTCATTGAAAGGCTCAACGCCCAGATCGAGAAGCTCATAGGTCAAAATAAAGACCTCGAGGCCCGCCTTACCCGACTCTGGGAAGAGACGGCGAGGCTTAGAAAGCCGGCTGGGGCGGGACCGAAGAAAGGTCACGGACACTTTTAGGGGCGGGTTTTTCCGGGATACATGGGGTGGGCCCCGAGGAGAGATCGTGAATCCTGGGGCGAGTTGAAGCGGATTTTCATGAGCGAGCCACTGAAAATAGTGACTGTGAGCCTGGAGGAGCTGAAATCGCTCATCCGTGAAGCCGTCGCTGAGGTTTTAAAGGGCGATAGTGGCGGCCAGGCGAACGGTTACGATCGTCTTTTAACCCCGGCAGAAGCAGCCGCCATCCTGAACGTAAAGCCGCGTTGGCTCTATCGACACGCTAACAGACTGCCTTTCACTCGCCGCTTGTCCCGCAAGGCTCTACGCTTCTCCGAAGCGGGCCTCTTCCGGTGGCAGGCCGCACGGAAAAAAATTTAGCCTCCGCTTGACATGAATTCTATAAGTCTGTACGTATGGCCTTATGAAAAAGCCAAGGAAAGGGGGAAAGCCTATGAGGGTGAAAGTAACCACAACGCTTGACGGCTCTCTCTGGGAGGCATTGCAGATTGAAGCTATAAAGCAGAAACGCGACTGCAACGAGATCCTGGAGGAGTTAATGGCCTCGTATCTCAAGAAGTTCAGACGGAAAGGGGGTGACCAGAAATGAAAGCACGTGGATTGGGTCGGGTCTATCAGCCCACCTACAAGGACAAAAAGACCGGCGAGATAAAGACTCAAGCGGTCTGGTGGATTCAATACTGCCACCATGGCCGAGTGATCAGGGAGTCCGCCGACAAGCCAGCATTGGACCTCCACGGCTCCGAACGAGATGCGCACAAGCTGCTCAAAAGGCGGCTCGGCGAGATCGCCCAAGGGCACCCTGTCGGCCCGGACGTGGAAAAGACGACGTTCGAGGATCTGGCAGCCATGTTGGGCAACGACTACAAGGCCAACGGAAGGCAATCCCTGAACCGCGTCGAGGACTCCATAGCGCATCTCCGAGGGTTTTTCGGCGAGGATCGGGCTTATCAAATAACGAGTGATCGCGTAACCGCCTACATCGCTGGCCGCCAGGAGGAGAAAGCGGCAAACGCGACAATCAACAGAGAGCTGGCGGCCCTAAAGCGGATGTTCACACTCGGGGCGATTGCGGGAAACGTCGCCCACAAGCCCCACATTCAAGCCCTAGAGGAGCACAACACTCGCAAAGGTTTCTTCGAGCCGGATCAGTTCCAAGCGGTCCTGTCCCATCTGGCCCATGATCTGAAGCCGGTCTTCACGACCGCCTACATCACGGGCTGGCGGGTTCACAATGAGATTCTGACCCGGCAATGGCATCACGTCGATTTCAACAGCGGCTGGCTGAGGCTCGAGCCCGGGGAAACCAAGAACGGGGACGGCCGCATGTTTCCCCTCACGCCGGAACTCCGGTCGGTCCTGGAGCGACAGCGGGAGTTAACGGACGCTATCCAGCGGGAAGAAGAGCGGATCATCCCGTGGGTCTTCCACCGGGAGGGAAAGCCGATCAAGAGCTTTCGCCGGGCATGGATCACAGCATGCATCAAAGCGGGCTTGGGACAGCGAATCACCGACGTGGGCGGGAGGCTCGTTAAGGCCGTTGCGTACCGCATCCCGCATGACTTCCGGCGGACAGCCGTCAGGAACCTGGAGCGTGCGGGGATTCCGCGCTCGGCGGCGATGAAGATGGTCGGCCACAAGACGGAGGCCATCTACCGGCGTTACGCAATCGCCGATGAGGGGATGCTCAAAGAAGCCGGCGAGAAACTATCCGCCTTCCACGGCGCCGAACAGGCCCGATTCGGGAAGGTCATTTCCACGGCCGGCAAGAAGTTTTAGCAAGGTTTTGACAAGGTCGGGCCGTTTGATGGAGTTCAGTCGAAAGAGCAGAGAAGTCATATCCCTGGAATTTTGGGATGATACATGGTGGCCAGGGACGGAATCGAACCGCCGACACGAGGATTTTCAGTCCTCTGCTCTACCGACTGAGCTACCTGGCCAAAGCTTCCGAAATATTGCTTAAAACCTTGGGAGAGTCAAGCCGGTTTATCGCTGACCGAGCACGGAGGTTTTCTTCTCGATGAAGTCGACGACCCGGCTTTCGAGCTGGATGTGATCGAGCGCGTTGATCTCCTGAATGCCCGTCGGGCTCGTGACGTTGACCTCGGTTAGATAGTCCCCGATAACGTCCAGGCCGACGAAATAGAGTCCCAGCCTTTGTAAGGAAGGAGCAAGGACGCGGCAGATCTCCCGATCCCGCGCCGCGATTTCGGCTTGGACGCATCTTCCCCCGACATGGATGTTGCCGCGGTGCTCATCTTCGCGGGGAACCCGAAGCACCGCACCCAGGGGCTCGCCGTCAAGAACAATAATGCGCTTATCTCCTTTACGGACCTCCGGCAGATATCGCTGAGCCATAGTGTAGGTTCGTCCGTTATTGGTTGCGGCTTCCAGGAGCGCATTGGTATTGCGGTCTTTGTGATGGAGGTAAAAAACGCCGCTCCCGCCGCAACCATCGAGCGGCTTGATGATCATTTCCCCCCCCAGCTCCGCCATGAAGCGCTTGAGCAGGGCCATGTCGCTCGTGACCAGCGTCTGCGGAATTACCTCGGGAAAGTTCAAGGCAAAAAGCTTCTCATTGGCTTCCCGTAGGCCGAGGGGGTCATTCACCACCAGGCAGCGCGTTTTGTCGACCAGGCTCAGAAGATGGGTAACAAAGAAAAACTTCAGATCGAAAGGCGGGTCCTTGCGCATGAGAACGACGTCAAACCAATCAAGCGACCGGGTATTCTCGTCGTCAAACCGGTAATGAGGTGTGGCCCGGGCAACGTACACACGACGACAACGACCTGCCGCAACCCCCGTTCGGACGAATAGGTCGGCAAGCTCCAGGTAATAAATTTCGTGGCCCCTGTTCTGAGCCTCGAGTATCAGGACAAACGTCGTGTCCTTCTCGGTGTCGATCTTTTCGATGGGGTCCATGATGACCCCGATCTTCAAGCCCCCCATATCCCCCTTCCTCTCATAGTGAGGCAGTGAGCCCCGCTTCTCACTCTCTTATGACCCGTGTGCCGGCCAAGAGATCGTGCCAGCCCCGCCGCTCCCGCTGCCAGAGGATCCACAGAAAGCCCAGCAAGGAAACACCCGAGATCAACGTCCCCACCCAGCGGACCAAGGCTCGGCCGTAACCGACGGGCGGATCTCGCGCGCCAACAACCCTGAGACCCAGGCACCATTTGCCGACCGTGCATCCTTCCATTCCGTGAAGGATAACGAAATAGCCCGACCAGCGCGATCCACGCAAAGAATAGGAGGCGAAAGAAAAATCCCAAATTGCCCGCCGAAAGGCGCCGGTGATGGGCCGCCAGGCCAATATGGAAGGATACGGTAGCAAAATAAAAAAACAGGAAAGAAAGCACCGCCACGACCGAAAGGTCAATCACTAAAGCCCCCAAACGCCGCACAAAACCGGCGCCGCGAAAACGGTTGCTTCTTTCCTCTTCCTGTTTGAGTCTCCGATGCACTCGGTCAAACTCGTCCTCCAAGAAGAGCTCGAGTGCAATCGCACTGGAGTTCGCTAGGGACACAAACTCCGGCTCTGCGGGCCCGGATGGGCCCGGCGCCGAGCCCCACGAGGCATCGCAACGCTTGCATCGCGTCAGTTGGTCGAAGGTGATGTACCCACACTTAGGACACCGCATCGGATGCTCGCCGGCTAGAGTAAGGGCTATGCTAAAAGAACCACACGGAAGAGGCAAGGGCGGGGCTATCCGAGATCGCCCCACAGGCATTGAACCGCGGAGAGGGCGGCGATGGCGGCCGTCTCGGTGCGCAAGGTTCTCTTTCCCAATCGGATCAGGCGAAAGCCTCCCTGGCGGGCCTGATTGGCTTCGTCCGTGCTAAAGCCGCCTTCCGGCCCGATGGCGAGGAGAAGGGATTTGAGATGAGGCCTTTGCTCGCGAATTCGAAGCAAACTTCCCTCCAGTTCTTTTTCCCACAGAAGGAGTTTGAGCTCGCACTCCCAGGGCTCGCATAGAAACCGAGAGAATTCCCAGACCTCAAGGATTTCGGGAATCCGCGTTCGGCCGGACAGCGCTAAGCGCAATCTTATGCCACCGAGTGCGACGTGCCTGGATCTTTTCCCCGCCGGGCCGCGCTACGGTCCGAGAGGAGACAAGGGGGACCACGCGACCAACGCCAAGCTCCGTTGCCTTTTCCACGACTAAATCCATCTTGTCTCCCTTGCCGAGCGCCTGCGCCAACGTAATCGCGAGCGGCGACTCCCTCTCCGGTTGGTAAGATTTCACAATCTCGATCAGACCCCGGTCGCGAGTTAGGGAGGCAATCACGCCCTCGTGCTCCCAGCCTTGATCGTCGAAAAGCGTCACCCGATCGCCGGGCCGCAGGCGAAGAACCCGGCGAAGATGCTCAAGCTCTTGCCCGGAAATCGTTGCCTTTCTCTGCTGCAGGTTCTCGGTGGAAAGGAAAAATCGGGGCACTCCTATTCCTCGTCCTGTTGGGAACCTTTCTCCGCTCCGTCTTCCTTTTTGGCCCCGCTGGAAGGCGCCTTCAACTGAAGCTTGTCCATCTTGTAGCGCAGGATTCTCCTGGTCGTCCCCAGAATGGAGGCGGCTCTCGTCTGGTTGTACCCTGTGTCCTTGAGCGCCTTCTCAATCAGCTCGCGCTCAAACTCGTCCACCGCTTCGCTCAAGGGCCGCGCGCCGTGAAGAACCTGTTCCTTGAGGGTTTCGATCTTCATCACTTCCATGATGCCATTGATCACCCTGAGCTGATCGTGGCAGCCCCTCAACAAGGCAGCTAGAGCGCTTTGCTGCTCTGGATTGAGATCTCCGAGCATCTTTTCCTGGAGCATCGAGGCATAACCGACCACCGAATTGAGCGGAGTCCTGAGCTCGGTGGAAAGAAGGCCGAGGAATTGGTTTTTCAACCGGTTTTCGCTTGCCAGCTCGGCCAGTCGTGTCGTGGCTTCCGACTGGACATTGCGATGGTGAATAGCGGCAGCTGCCTGGGCCGCAAGCAAAGAGAACATTTCGATCTCCTCGTCACTGAAAAACGTCTCGTGTTCGGAAAAGATCGACAGCACGCCGACAGCCTGGTCCTCGGCTACGAGAGGAATCCCCAGGTAAGACACCCACCCGGGGCGGGTGAGAGACTCGCGGGCTGAAGCGGCTCCGTAAAGCTCCAAGTCCGGAATCTTCAGCGATGTTTTGGTTTCAAAGACGCTCCTTGCCGACGGGCACCACGACTTCCAATCGTCCAGATCCATGCCCGCTTCTTGGACCCCCTTCGATGCGAGGGGCTTGAGCTCGCCGCCGGAACTCTCTAAAACAACAACAAAGCCAGCCGCGACCAAGGGCGAAACCGCGTTTACCCTGTCGAGCACGAGGCTCAGCACGGCTGAAAGGTCCGCGCCAGCGGCAATCGCAACTTGGATCTCGCGCACCCCTGCCAAGCATTGGCGCAAACGTTGCGCTTGTTGCTCCGCAAGGCTTTCTCGACTCGGTTCCTTCAGCGCCATTCCGCCTTCCCTTTTCCCTTAGGCCTCTACTTTCGCAGCGTTACCTGCGTTGGGTCAACGCGGATGAAGTACCGGCCTTCCATCAAGTCATAACCCCAAAACAACCAGAATTGCACCTATTGGACATGCCATTTTTGTGCCACCGAAATACTCATAAGGCTGACTGAGCGGCTTTGGCTGTAGGCGTTACGGAGCCCCGCTGCTGCGATGGCTACTATACCACGCCAAAAAGCTAGCACAAAGAAACGATAGTCCTTGAGTTCGATTTCATTTAGCATGTGCCCATGTGATCCGTCGATCAAGTGAAGTGGCGGTTCAAAAAGGTACGGTATTTTCAAAACACAGTTATTATTCATTATATGACGCAGACAAAAATTAACAATTTCCGTAAAATTAACATCAGCTCATGTAATTTTACTATCTTTCGTCAATAAATATTTCGTCAAATTCAAGTATAAATTTTTGGGAATTCAGAATTTTTCTCTGAAAATTCAGATGCTTATGTTGTTTCCGAATTTTTGTTACAACTATTGGCATGCTGTCTGCATACAGATTCGTTCAAAAACGAACTGACTTGAACGAAAATGTATAAGAAAATCGAAATCAAGGAAAAAAAAGGAGGGCAACCATGAAGAGGATTTTTATAGGATTGGCAGCGCTGGCACTCATCTTCGCGCCGGTGACCAGCGCAATGGCAGCAACGGATACTGGCTCCATGACCGTCAGTGCTACCGTTATCGGTAATGCCAAGATTACAAGCGTGGGCAACGTATCGTTTGGCAACTATGATCCGACAGAGTCTACCACCCCCCTAGATGCCAACGGCTCAGTTGCGGTTCGTGCCACGAAGAGCTTACCCTACACCATTTATGTCGGGGCCACGCGTACCATGAGCGACGGAACTAATACTTTGAACTATCAACTGTACTCTGACGCCGCGCGCACCTCGGCTTGGGGAAGCACCCTGGCTACAGGACAGGCCTATCCCTGCCGGCAGCTACAGCGGCACGGTTACCATCACCCTGGAGTTCTAGACTCCGCCCTCCACCCAAAGGGGGAGCCAATGGCTCCCCCTTTTTTTTTCTTGAGCGGGGAGCCAATAACGATGACCCTTGTAGCTTCGACTCGCGCACGAGCAAATCGCGCTTTTTCGGGAGCACCCACGGTCAATTTATGTTAGAATTCTTCATCACTCAAAGCTGAGGTGCTGGAATGAAAAATGTAGCTGCGACTATAAATGTGGCGACCGGCCTTTTCCTTGCCCTTGTACTCGCGTCGCTCCTACCACCGTTCCCGAGCGATGCGGCAAATTTTGAAGTAGCGCCGGTGAGATTTTTGTTCTCGGGCAGTAAAGGATCGGACATCTTACAAATCAAGAATGAAAGCGACGGCAATTTGCAGGTACAGATCAGAGCCTACGAGTGGAGACAGGACGCGGAGGGAAAAGATGTCTATTCGGACACAAAGGACGTCATCTTTTTCCCTCGGATCGTGAGCCTCAAGCAAGGGGAGGCGAGAATCGTTAGGGTAGGCACGAAAACCCCTCCCGGAAAGCAGGAAAAAACGTACCGGATGTACATCGAAGAGATGCCCGGAAAGGAGACCCTTCAAGGAACCACGCTGAGAACCCTGCTGCGGATAGGCATCCCGGTTTTCCTGAGCCCGGTAACAGCCGAGGCGCGCGGCACCTTGGCGGGGTTAAAAGCCGAAGCCGGCAGGAAGGTTTCATTTGTGATCAAGAACCAGGGCAATGTCCATTTCATGATCCGATCGATCAAGATGACCGGGCATAGCACCGACGGCTCCGAGCTCTTCGCCGATGAGTCCCAGGGTTGGTACCTCCATGCGGGAGCCGCGAAAGCGATTACCCGGGAGGTTCCTAAAGATGTCTGCCCCAAGATAAACCGAATTCGAGTAGAGGTCTCCACAGACAAACCCACTTTGAACGGTGCGTTGGATGTTCAGCAAGGAATTTGCGCACCGTAAGCTAAGGCCTATTGCGGCCCTGATCATGGCTGCCATGGTCACCAAAGCTCACGCCCAGGATACGGAAGAGTTAATCCTCAGAGTTGCGGTCAACACCTTGGCGAAAGGGGATTTTATCGTGCTGATGACTCCGGACGGGGATGTCCGGCTGAAAACAAGAGACTTTGCCCGGCTCGGGATCAAAGATCCCGGAAAACACATAGAGATCAGAGGCGAAAAATACGTATCGCTAAAATCGCTCGAGCCGGACGTCACCTTTAAAGTCGATCTTACGGAACTCAAGCTGGACATACAGGTCTCCGCGCAGCTTCTAGGCGAAACGGTCCGGGACCTGTCCACGGGGCTTCCGAGAGGCCGCTTGGCAAAAGACACTTCCGCTTTCTTCAACTACGCCGCCAGCTACGAGACCACCAAAGACTTCGGCGCCGGCACTTTCACGGTGCCCACCGAGATCGGGATGCGATATGGCGATTTCCTTCTCCTGAGCACTTCTTCGTTTCAAAGAAATGAGGACGAGAAGAGTTTCGTCAGATTACATACCAGCATTCTCAAGGATGACCCGGAGAAGCTTCGCCGGTTCACGCTGGGTGATTTTACCGGCCTGTCGGGCCCCCTTGGTTCTTCGGTCCTCATGGGTGGGCTCAGCATCGCCAAGAACTTCGCCATCGATCCCTATTTCTGGAGGTTCGCGTCTCCGGGTTTCGAGGGCATCGCGACGACCCCCTCCCAAATCGAGATCTACCAACGGGGTCAGGTGCTTCAGACCTATCGTGTCCCGCCGGGAAGATTCGTGCTGCAAAACCTTCCCGGGGCCGTCTCGGGATTAGGAGAGTACACCATCATCGTGAAGGATGCGTTTGGTCGGGAACAGAGATTTGACCGGCCTTATTACCTGGCGAGCACCTTTCTGAAGGACGGAATTCACGATTACAGTTACAATATCGGATTTGAACGAAAGGATTTCGGTCGTGAAAGTTTCCAGTACGGAGATGTAAATTTTCTCGCCTTCCACAACCTGGGATTGCGGGACCGCATCAACATTGGCTTTGCCGCTGAGGGGTCAAAAGGCCTCATCCACTTCGGGCCCACCTCAGCCTTCAAGCTTGGAACCTACGGCGTGACCGGCCTAGCCACAGCTTTTAGCCACTCCGAAGGCAAGAGCGGCTTCGGCGGCCTTTTCGCCTACGAGTTTTTGAGCCGTTTCTTCTCCACCCGGATGTCCTTGAGGGCGTTCTCCGCCAACTACCTTAATCTTTCCTTGGCCTCGGCCACTCAAAAAACAATGCTAGAGGCCACCTTCTCCGTCGGCCTTAATCTGGAAAGGCTCGGATTTGTTACCGGGGAATTTACTACCACAAAGGTGCACGCCGGCCAGGGTAGAGATAGATTTGCCCTGTCTTATAACAAGCAGCTAACCAAGGACTTGGCTCTGTTCCTCTCTACCAGCACGACCAAGAGCGACCGAACCAGCACGGAATTTTTTGCCGGCTTGAACTTCTTTATCGGCCGCGGGGTATCGGCGAACTTCAGTCACACCACGAGGGACGGGGAGAATCGCGAAGCGTTAACCCTTTTAAAGAGCGCTCCGGACACCGAGGGGTTGGGGTTCAGACTGGCCGCCGAAAGGATCTCTCCGGAAAAGGATACGGAGCGGATCGACGGCAACGGCTTACTCCAATACAACGGACCTTACGGGACCTACACGTCGGAGTACAGGAGACTGCTTGGGACCGATAACTACAGTTTTTCGGCTTCCGGCGGGGTCGCCGCCGTAGGAAACTCCTTCCATTTGACTAGACCGATTAGTGATAGCTTCGCGGTCGTACGCGTGGCGGGCCTAAAGGGAGTTGAAGTCAAATTCAACAACCGCCCTCAAGGAACCACCGGCAGCCAGGGAGAGCTTCTGCTCCCCAGTATCCTCTCTTTTCATTCGAACAAAATCGACATCGAACCGGCGCACGTTCCGCTTAATTACAGCATCGACAAGGTTACAGAGGAGGTTACACCCCTATTCCGCAGCGGCGCGCTGGTTGAGTTCAAGCTGGCAAGGATCCAGGAGTTGGTGGGAATTATTATCTATCTTGAAAATGGGCAACAAAAGCCTGTCGAGTATGGGCAGTTGGAGGTCTTAGGGCTAGAGAGGCCGGTCGAAGTGCCCATCGGAAAGGAAGGGGAGTTTTATCTTGAGAACCTCCCGCGCGGAAGATACACGGGGAGGGTTCTGTCAAAAGGCAGGGAGTGCAGGATCAACATCGTCATTCCTGAGAGTGACGACATGACAATCGATTTAGGGGTGGTGAGGTGTGAAAGCTTTTCGTAAGTCGTTGTTAGTTTCCCTGGTCATGGGAGCGGCGCTTTTTTTGGCCGGGAGAGCATACGCTCAAACCTGCACGGTCAGCGTGCGGAGCAATGTGGTGTTCGGCGCCTACGATCCCCTCCTTTCGGGCAACTTAAACACGACGGCGCAGGTTCGAGTGAGGTGCACGCCTCCCCGCCCACC
>JACPFH010000160.1:10415-17680 GCA_016183075.1 Deltaproteobacteria bacterium
CCCCTCGGCGCATGTTCATGGGAGCGGAGAGCTTAACCTATAATCTGTATCTCGACGGGAGCTATGCTACAGTTTGGGGCGATGGCACCTCAGGGACGTCATTTATCACGAATAACAATCCGGTGGGGACTCAGGACTACACGCTTTACGCCAGAACTCCCCTGGGCCAGGATGTCTCGGCGGGAACCTACACGGACGTGGTGACCGTGACCGTAGAATTCTGAGCCTGTGCGCTCGCCAAGCTTCCACCTAACCGATTGATATTCCTGGCGGTTTGCACCATTCTTTCGACCAACCGGCTCTTCCATCCTCGGGGCTATAAACCCCTGCCCGCTCGTGAAAGCTTGACATCCGGTCCCCACCCGGAGTATAAGCACGCGATTGGCTTCGGCATCCGATTCGGTCGATCCGAAGATGGTCGCGCGATCAACGAGAAACCTGATAGCCTACCTGGCGGGGGCGGCATTGCCCGCTTTGATCATGGGGGGCCTCGCCCTGGCCGGAAGCGACATTGCCGTCCTCAATGTCACGGCCAACGTTGTCGGTAGAGCCAGGATCGAGCAGGTTGGAACACTCGCCTTCACCGATTACGACCCGACCAATCCAACGAGCCCCAACGACGCCTCCAGCTCCTTAACCGTGAGAGCCACCAAGGGCCTAAACTACAAAATCCACATCTCAAATAACCGAACGCTGACTAACGGTTCCACGAATCTGGGCTACGAACTCTACACCGACTCTGCCCGGACCAACGTCTGGGGAAGCACGTTAGCCAGCGGACCCACGTATACGAGCACAGGGAACGCCCAGACGAACCGTGCCGTGTACGGAAGGATCCTCCCGTTGCAAGATGTTCCCTCCGGAAATTATGGCGGCAGCGTAACGCTAACAGTCGAGTGGTAGGGAAAAGCAGCGAACCGCCCTCAGTTTTTTCTTCCGAGCAATAGCGTCGTCCATTCCCTCTGACTCTTCTGGTACACCAGCTCGAACGGCTTGGGCGCAAATCGGCGCGATACTTCCCTTGCCTTAGGTTTCAAAATGCCCGAGAGAATGAGATAACCGTGGCGGGACGCTTTTTCTCTCAGCGCCTGCGCCAGCCCGACGATGGTTTCCGCAGTCAGGTTGGCGACGACAACCTCAAACGAGCCCCGGAGACGGCTTAACGCAACGTGAGAAAGCTTAACGTTCTGCTGCGCGCGATTAAGACGGATATTGGCCCTCGCAACTTCCAGCGCGATCGGATCGTTATCGACCGCCAGCACCCTCCTGGCTCCCAGCTTGGCCACCGCGATTGCCAGGATTCCCGATCCGGTGCCAACATCGAGCACAGAGGGGTTAACCGGCTTTAGCGAGACCAGCACTTCTTCCAGAAACTCCAGACAGGTGCGGGTCGTAGGATGACTTCCCGTGCCGAAAGCCATCCCCGGCTCGATCGCGATGACATGGCGTTGCGTTAGCTCGGGTGGCGTCACCCAGGGCGGGCTGATCCAGAGGCTTTTCCCGACTTTTTGAGGCTGAAAGAACCGGCGCCAGGAATTATGCCAGTCCCTCTCCTGTAACAGGGCCCAGTGCGGCCCCTCTTCTCCGACGCCAGGGTAGATCCCCCTCATCGCCCGCAAAAAGTGCTGGACGTCCCTTTTCAAAAACGCGCTCTTTGCCGGCCGGGCGAAAAAAGCCTGGACCTCGTTCTTTTTGATCACGACCCCCGGCGACCCGCGCTCGATGAGAAAATTGGAGATGGCATCGAGCGCCGCCGAAGGTGCCTTCACGGTAAGCTGCAACCACGAGGTGGACACGCTTGTATTTATGCCAGAGACGCTTCGCGGGTTCAAATCCGCGTCCCTCTCTCTGCTTGACCCGCGAGTCTCCGTGAGCTAAAAAATGAGTCCATACTTAGTCCCCCTGATCGCTTCATGGCACGAATCGCTCCTTTCCGCGGGTTTCTCTACAATCCCAACAAGGTGCACGACCTCGCCAGAGTCATCGCGCCACCTTATGATGTCATTTCGCCGGCGGAGCGAGCACGGCTTGGTCGCAAATCTCCGTACAACATCGTGCATCTGGACTTGAATCATGAAGCCGACGCGTACCAAACCGTAGCCCGTCTCTTTGAGGAGTGGCAGAAAACGAACGTCCTCGTGCGCGACGAGACCTCTGCCATTTACTTCCTGAGCCACCGGTTTCGGTGTGACGGCGAGACCGAAATGGAGCGCCTGGGTTTTATCGCTCTGACTCGACTCGAAGATTTCTCGACGGGAACGATCCGGCCCCACGAACATACGCTGGCCGGACCCAAACAGGATCGCTTCCAGCTCATGGTCGCGTGCGGTGCGAACCTAAGCTCGATCTTCGCGCTCTACTCCCAGCCTAAAGGACTCATCAATCGGATGCTTTGGGAGCGCGTCCAGGGAGTCCCTCCCATCCTGGAGGTTCGGGAGGACCAAGGCGGCTTATGCCGCTTGTGGCGCATCACCGACTCCGGGTTGATCAGCCTCGTGCAGCGAGAGATGCAAAGCCAGCCGCTGCTGATCGCGGATGGTCATCACCGCTATGAGGCAGCGCTCAACTACCGTGACCACCTGCGTCGTGAAAGACAAGCTTGGACCGGCCAGGAAGCCTTCAATTACGTGATGGCCTATTTCGCCAATATGAAAGACGAAGGGCTCGTGATCCTGCCGACGCACCGGCTGCTTCGCGACTTCCATCCGATCCCGTTTCAGGAACTAGAAGAGGCGCTGCAGCGCTACTTTTATCTCGAGGCTTATCCCAAAACCTCGGAAGGGCGGCAGTGGTTTTTGCGCGCGCTGGGCAGCGGCAGAAAACGGCGGCGGCTGATCGGCGTCTCGTTCAAGCGTGACCCGCGTTATTTGATCCTGCGGCTGAAGAATAAGCGCATCATGCAGCGGCTCGCGCGGGATCTGAGCGCGCATTTGCGCGATCTGGACGTGACCGTTTTGCACCTGCTGATCCTGGAGCACATCCTGAAACTCTCTGCCGAGGACCAGCTCAAGGAGGGGGTTCTGAGCTATTCGCAGGATGCGGAAAAGGTCCTGCAGGCGGTCGAGAAAGAAGATCATCAGGCTGCTTTCCTCCTCAATCCGACCGACCCGGAAAAGGTCCTTACGATCGCGCTGGGAGGAGAAAGGATGCCGCAGAAGTCAACTTACTTTTATCCCAAATTGATCACCGGCCTCGTGATCAACAAGATCGATCCTAACGAGGAGATCGAAGCGGCACCAGAAGGACGTTAAAGTGCCGGAGTGCATGTATGGGCGTTCCCTACTCGGTCAGAGGTTATGCAGGAGTGTTGGTGGCAGCCTTGTCCCTCGGCGATCTCCTTTTCTGGACAGCAGGCCTTTACTTCCTGTGCTTCCCCGCCTTTCGTTCACCTTTTCCACCTGTAGTCCCGATCGATTCCGTCGCAGAGCCAACGTTCTTCGCGAGCGCTTCGTGCGGCAATGGCTTTGGCTCAGGGTAGCTGGCCCGATACTGTTTAACCAGCTTTGCCGCCTCGGCCGGCTTTAAGGCAATCACATTCTTTCCGTCGGACTTTACCTTCTGGTCGGTCTCGCCGACCATTTTGCGCTCAGTCGCGTGGTACACCGCGGATTTCCACGTGACGCCGGCCAAGACCTCGGGATAGATATACTGGTTTCTCTCTCCCAGCGAATAGCAGACCAGGTAGCTGGCCATGAAAATATCCTCCTCAGCCTACGGCAGCGGGAGAACCGGGATTTTGCTCACCGAGTCGCTGCCCCTGTTAGAAACCCATATATGCGTGCCGTCGAACGCCAGCCCCCGAGGATGGACTCCCGTCCCCACACTGGCTCTCACCACGCGTCCCATTACATCAATCCGGCTGACACGGTGACGGTTGGAGTGCGTGACCCAAATACTAAAACCGTCGTAGACCATGCCCATGGGACCTCCTCTTAGGTCAAGGGTGGCGTCCACAGAGCCAGTGCTCACATCGATGACGCTGACGGTCCCGTTCGTTGCATTGGAAACCCACAGGTGGGTGCCATCAAAGGCCAATTCGTGGTCCCCGGTCTCCAGGTCGATCGTAGCAATCACCTGATCGTTGTCCACGTCGATTTTTTTTAGCGCGCGAACAGTTGCGACCCACAGGTAACTGCCGTCAAAAGTCACCGCGGTCGCAGCATGATCGACTCCTATGGTTGCAACGGCGGTGTTGGACGCAACGTCAACCTTGGTCACATCGTGGCTGCTGAAGCTGGCAACCCATACATAGGTTCCGTCGAACACCGCCGCGTAGGGGCTGTATCCCGCCGAGACCGTGGCGACGACCAGATTGGTGTTCACATCAATTTTTTTAACGCTGGAGCTACCTGAGACGACCACCCAGATATGACTTCCATCGAAGGTCAGTCCCAAGGGCGTTTGCCCAACGGTGACGGTCGCGACCAGCGTGTTGCTGGCAATGTCGATTTTACTCACGTCGCTGCTGCCTATGTTCGAACACCAAAGAGCGTTTCCATCGAACGCCAACCCCCACGGCATACTGCCCACGGCAACACGCTCGAGCGCGGCCTGGCGAAAAGCGGGGACCAGCAATTTCCGGTCCGCCTCTAGCACGAACTCCGCGCTTCCCTTGTGCCACCGGATTTCTTTGATACCCATTTGTGCAATCCCGTTTCTTGATCGAACCTCAGCCGCGGCGCCAGACCCGCTCAAACGCCGGAAACTTGCTGAAGCTTTTTTTGCTCGCGACCCAGACGTGAGTGCCATCGAAAGCAAGT
This sequence comes from Deltaproteobacteria bacterium, assembly GCA_016183075.1. Lineage (GTDB taxonomy): Bacteria > Desulfobacterota > Binatia > UBA9968 > UBA9968 > 2-12-FULL-57-22. The sequence continues at coordinate 15,176 of JACPFH010000160.1, forward strand.
GAAGCCGGAAATTCGTCCACCCCCAAATTTGCAGTTACAGCATTAGTAACACTGTCAATCTTGCTCACGAAACGACCATTTCTCACCCAAACGAATTGGCCGTCGAACGTCAGCGCATCACAGTTACGGGCGGGGACTGTGGCAACAGCTACATTGTTCGCGGCATCAACTTTGACCGCTCCGACTTGGCGGTCGGCAACCCAGATGTGAGCGCCGTCAAAAATCAGCGCCCAAGGCTGGGGACCGGCTTCTACGGTGGCGACTACAGCGTTGGTTTCCGCGTCGATCTTGCTCAGGTTTCCGCTGCCGTTGTTGGCCACCCACATGTAGTTTCCGTCAAAGGCAACCGCAACCGGAAATCCTCCCCCACTCACCTCCGCTACTACGGAGTCGGTCGCTACTGCGATCTTGCTCAGGGAATTGCCACCAGAGTTGGTTACCCAGACGTAGCTGCCGTCGAAGGCTACTCCAGCCGGATTTTGGCCCACGGTGACAGAGCCGACGACTGCGTTGCTGGTCACGTCGACTTTGCTCACCCGGCCAAGCAAGTAATTGGCCACCCAAAGATGCTTTCCATCGAAAGCCACGCCCCAAGGAAATGCGGGCGCAGAAGTGCCATCTCCGACGTCCACGGCGGCAACCGTGGCGTTGGTGACGACATCGACCTTGGTCACTTTGTTGGAGACTTGATCGGTGACCCACAGATGCGTGCCGTCGAATGCTATTCCCCAAGGATAAAGGGCTTCAAGGGCAACGCGCTCAACCGTGGTCTTGTGAGAGGGAAAGGCAACAAGGCGGCGGTCCGGGTCGAACACCAGCCTGCTCCTCTCCTGAATCCACTGGATCTCTTTGAGTCCCATGAGTTAGTTCCTAGCGGATGAGCATTCCCAAGCTTCCCGTCGGCGCTGAGCACATGAGGGTCAGCGCTGAGGCGTGATAAACTCCCCGTCTCCCGGCTTGCCGATGACCTTGCCGTTCTCCATGACCACCTTACCCCTGACAAGCGTATAGATGGGGACACCTTTAACTTTCCGACCATGATAGGGCGTCCAGCCCACCCGGGTGTAAGTCGTCTCGTTCGAAATCGTCTCTTCCCGCTTCATGTCCACGATCACGATGTCGCCGTCCGCGCCCGGCTGGATGACGCCCTTTCTCGGGTAGACGGCAAAGATACGCGCGGGATTGTACGAAGTGATGCGAACGAGCTTATCGAGCGAAAGTTTGCCCTCGTTAACCGCTGTCAAAAAAAGCTTCAAGTAATCCTGGATCTGCGGCTCCCCTCCGGGAGACTTCCACATATCCTGCCACCCGATGTCTTTCTCCTCTTTCGTATGGGGAGCATGGTCTGTTCCGATCACATCGACCGTTCCATCTTCGATCCCGCGCCAAAGGGCCTCCACGTGCGCCTCGGGCACCCAGAATCCCAGGCAGTACGGCCCTAGCTTCTCTACGTTCTGCCATGAGCCCAAAAAGAGCGCCCATGGATTCACCTCTACGCTGACCGGACGCCCCGCCTCCTTGGCGCGCCGGGCCAGATCTAAGCCTCCGGGCGTGCTCATGTGGAGAATGTGGAGCTTGGCGCCGGTTGCCTGTTGGAAACGAATGAGCGTAGCGATGGCCGTATCCCAGATGATCCCGTCGAAGTCCCGGTACGCTTTGGCATAAGCCCGGGGGCTTCGGTCGCCGCGCCTCCAGTAGCGCTGCTCGATCTCGTCCATCAAATCCTGGGTGTGCGGGTGCACCATGAGCGGCCGCCCGGTCTTGGCCACCTCCTCGAAACAGCGAAAGAGTTCGCCGTGGTGATGGAGCCCGATGCCGGGCATATGCGGGTAATCGCGTCCGGTGTCCTTGACCATAAAAATCTTAAAGGCCAGGCATCCAGCTTCGGCGAGGTTTGGTATCTGATCAGGCACCGTCCCGGACGGGTTGTGGTTGAAGTCGACGATGGCTTTCTTCCTGCTGATCTCGATGACTTCCCGGTAGCGCTCCACCGTCGTTGTCGGCGGGTTCACATTGGGCATGCCCACGGAAAGGGTGACGCCGCCCGCGGCGGCAGCTTGCGTCGCGGTCATGATGTCTTCTTTGTGCGTGACGTGAAACCCGGCTCCCGGTGGTGGGTATGGGTGTCCACAAGGCCGGGAATGACGACTTTACCGCTTGCGTCTATAACCTGGTTCGCTTCAGGAAAGGCCGGCGGCCGGCCCATGGCTGCGACTTTTCCTTGATGGATAGCGATATCCGTCTCGACAAACCCGCCGGGCGTCCAGACTTCCCCGCCGCGAATGATCAAATCGACTTTTTCCATCGCTCGAGCATCTCCATTCACAGAACTTGAAAACCCTTATATGATCGGGCCGATCCGCTGTCAACAAGCTTACGACCTTCTCGGGCTCGAGGAGCGGTCTTGACTCCAATCCCTCGATCTGAAATCATCGGCCACGAGAAATACCCCAGGTGAAAAGGAGGTCAGCCCCCATGCTACGAATTGTAATTTCGCTTCTAGCC
>JACPFH010000161.1 GCA_016183075.1 Deltaproteobacteria bacterium
ATAACGTGCCGAAGCCGTATTTCGGCATCCGTGGCGGCGACATCGACAAGAAGGGTGTCGTATGTGTGTCGCTCGGGAGCGGCCACATGGGCAGCTTCGATCGACGCAAGTGCAAGGGTCCGCTCAACGGGCCGAAGGCGACCGGCGATCACTGCCCGGAGGGCTGGTCATTCTACCAGTACCCGGGTCCCGGCTTCCAAGGCATCGGGGAGAACAGCGCCGAGTCGAGCTACTACACCTGGGTAGACCAGCACAACACGTTCGGGCTCGGCGAGGATGTGCCGATGTCGACAGGCAACCTCAATGACGGCCTGATCGCGCTCAAGGACGGCAAGATGATCGTGCTGCGCGTGCCGTACCCGCTGGGCTTCTATGCCAAGGGGTTTGACGGGCGCATCGACGACCCGAACGCCGACTGGAAGGGCAGAGGGTTGTGGACGACCAGCGGGGACAGGACGCCCTGGCTGATGGAAGGCGGCAAGGGGAGCAAGCCCAGGGTCGTGCATTTCCAGCTTCGCCCCGATCCGTTGGCGAAGTGAGCGCCGTACCAACCGCGCTGGATAGAGAAGCCGCCGCTCTCTCGTAGCGGAGTTGGTACGGGGTGAACGGATCAGGGCGATAAGGTCAGATCGCGGGGAGACCGACATGCATGGGAAAGTATTTCCGCACCGATGACCGCGAAGTGCTTGAAGAGACTTATGAACTGGTTATCAAACGCGGATTCAATGTTCCTCCCTATCCGTCAGGAATCGGAAGCTTGCTTGAAAGTCTGGAAAGCCAGTTCCCCAAGGTCAAGGGAGCAAGGCCAGAGGAGTTCACCGATGGCCGCCTGGTGAGAGAGCTGGATCAGAGCGGTTTTATCAAATCAGTGCTCGCTGGCCGCTGAAACGAACCGAGCCGAACACCGGTATCAACAACGGCTCGGGCCTTCGTGTCTTCATATGTCGCTCGTCGCTGGGGTCGGGCCTTTTAATCTTAATAATCTTTTCTACGCGTACACGGTTATCCAAGAAAACCCGGATGGGAGCTAAACTACGCGCCCAGGAGTTTAAAGCCTTCTTTGTCGGCCGCTCTACCCAACCGCTGATCGAGGGTGACGAAGGATAAGTCGGCAGGCTTCTCCTCTGAAACGATGAGAGCCGCGGCGAGCTGTAAGGCATCAGCCGCCCGCAGGGGGTGATTTTCTAAAAGTCGCCTCGCGCGTTCTCGGACCACTTCAAGCGAGATTACTTCTGACCAAGCCCGCTCTAAGGTAGATAGTTGCCCCTTCGCTTTCCGATAGTCCGGGATTTTGAGCCTGTTTTCACGCAGTCGGCGGGCTAGCGCGGACAGGACTTCCACCGGGGTAAAATACCAGACGATGACCTCGTTGTCCTCAGCTAAAAGCCTCCGGCAATGGCTGGATTCCTTTTCGGAAACTACCAGCGCTACAACCGCCGAGGCATCCCAAAATCTCACCGTCCTTCATCCCGCTCTTCCATCAGAGCTTCTAACACTCTTGCTTCTTTGCCTGCTAGTTTCGCCGTGAAGAACTTTTTGGGCAACCGGCCGCTACCCCTTCTAATAATCCCTTTCCGCTCGAGGTTCATGAGTTTGCCATTGCTGACTTTTTCGGTAACCGGTCTCAGCTCCGCCACCGGAACCTTGCGGTCAAGGACAAGGACCGTCTCACCGTTACGCACGTAGTCCAAATAGCGGCTAAGCTGATTCTTGAGATCTGATACCCGTGCCTGTTTCATATGGCCATAATAGCCTCGAAGCAAGCCAGGCGTCAAGATGGCTGCATGCAGAGAGGCCTGTGGCCAGCCTCTCGGGTCTGCAAGTTGTGGCCTCCGGCCTTAGAATCTTAACAATCTTTACTTGAAAAGGTTGCTATACACTGCGCCGCTCGCACGAAATTTTCTGAGGCGAAAACTCACGCGTCTATCGTCTGGCCACCGTCGATTACGAGAGCGTGGCCCGTGACGAAGGAGGCTTCGTCAGAGACGAGAAAGAGCACCCCGTAGGCGATCTCTTCGGGGCGGCCGAAGCGCAGCAGCGCCCGATTGCTCGCGGCCATCCTTGCGCGCTGCTCCTCGGTGGCCAGAGGCAGCGTGGGACGCGGCGGAAATCCCCTGAAGCGCGGCGTCTCGATGGCCCCCGGGCAGACACAGTTGACTCTAATTCCTTTGCATCCGTAGTCCAGCGCCATCTGGCGGGTCAGATTTATGATCGCCGCCTTCGTGGCGCAGTAACCGGGATATTGCTCCGAAGCCAGGAGTCCGAAAGTAGAGGCGGTGTTGACGATGTTGCCGCGCCCCTTTTTGAGAAAGTGAGGGATAGCGGCGCGCACGCCGAGGAAGAGAGCGTTGAGGTTCACGTTTACGACGAAGTTCCACTCGTCATCGGTCAGTTCATGGATGAACTTCCGAACGCCGGTGCCAGCGTTGTTGAAGAGGATGTCCAGATCGCCAAATTTCTCGAGCGCGGTGCTTACCATCCGATCACAATCCGCCTGAAGGGTTACATCGACCCGCATGAAAACTGCCTGCCCCTCGTCTTGTCCAATGAGCTTGTCGATTCTCGGGGTCGTATCTTCCTGGATATCGCAGCACACGATCTTTGCGCCTTCGCGCGCAAAGAGGCGGGCCGTGGCACGCCCGATGCCGCTGTTAGCGCCTGTCACTATAGCCACTTTCCCCTGCAGCCTGCCAAGGCCCGTCCCCAGTCCAGGATGCTCATCCACGTTCGCGTTCGCCATAGTCGTTTGCCTCCTTAAATTTTAATTGTAACAACACAGGTTCAAGGCCCTCTCAAGGCACAAACCCATTGTGCGCGACCGAGGGGAGCGCGAGCGAGGCTGCGGACGTCCGATCACAGACGGCACGACTCATGGCAGGAACCCATCGGCCGCAGCCGAGAGCGCGTTCCCCGAGGAAGTAACTATTTAACTCCCACCTGACTTTTTCTCTCCTCGCGCAGCCGCTGCCTCAGCGCTTCCGTCGCTTTCAAGTCCGCTTCTCCGGTAGCCGCATCAAGAACAACGCCATAATCAGCCGCCGCGGTGATGGATATGTAGCCTTCACGGATATCCGCAGCGACCGCTGCCGGATCCCGCTCCAGCGGATCACCCCAACCGCCACCGCCAGCGGTGCGAAAGATCACTCGATCCTCCGGAAAAATCGGGTACCTGGTCCGCTTGGTCACGTGCTCACCCGGCGTGCTCGATCCGTGCTCTACCACCGCCTCGCCCACGGTTGCAGGCTTTCCACCCCACAGCCCCCAAGGCGGGCACTTCGTGCGCTCGAGGTTGAAGTTCACCGCCGCCGGGTACTTAGGCCGTACGGCCACCTCAATCCCCAGGCCGCCGCGGGAGCGGCCCGCGCCGCCGCTATCGGCCCGCAGCGAAAAATACTCGAAGAACAAAGGATAGCGCGCCTCCAGAAGTTCGATCGGAGTGTTGCGCACGTCTCCCTGACAGATGGAGACCGCGCCGTTGGGACCATCCCCGCTCGGGCGCCCGCCCCAGCCTCCGCCTGTCATGTTGAGACAGACATAGCGCCTCCCGGAAGCTCCGTCGCTACCGTAGATGGCAAAGCCGCCCATTTCTCCTTTATGAGCGGCAGGAATGCGCTGCGGGACGGCGGGCGCAAGCGCGGCCAACACGGTGTCGATGACCGTCGGAAGCGGAATGGACCACAACCCCAGGGGGGCCGGCGGCCCCGCGCTCAGAAACTTCCCTGGCGGCAGGATGACTTTGAGCGGCCGAAAACAGCCTTCATCGACGGGATGGGACGGAAGCGTAAGGGCCTTGAAGGCGACGCGCGCGGCTGCGATGCCACCTGACGGGCCGCAGTTGATCGGGCCCCTCACCTGCTCGGCGACCTCGGAAAAATCCACTTCCATCTCCTCGCCGCGAACGCGTACCGTCACTTTCACCCGCACCGGTTTCTCAAGCTCCTGCCCGTCGTTGTCCAAAAACGATTCGGCGGCATACTCTGCGTCGGGCATGGCTGTGACGGCGGCGCGCGCAAGCCGCTCCGACTGATCCCACATCTCCTCGATGCAGGTGTTGACCGTATCAACGCCGTAGCGCTCAAAAAGCTCCTTCAGCCGCCGCTCTCCCAGGCGACAGGCCGCAAGCTGGGCGCGAAGATCTCCCAAAGAGGACTCGGGAAAACGGATGTTGTCGGAGATGATTTGCCAGATATTTTCGTCCAGCTCGCCGCCGCGGTAGATCTTGATGGAGCGCAATTGGAGCCCCTCTTGATAGATCTCCGTGGTCTCCACCGAGCCGAAGCCGACGCGGCTGCCGCCGATGTCCAACCAGTGCGCGCGCACGGCGGGAAAAGCCACCAGCCGCTCGCCGACGAAGCACGGCGAATACACGACGACGTTGTTCAGGTGCTGGCCGCACACGTAAGGCGCGTTCATGATGATCGCGTCACCGGGCTCGAATCCGGACAGGCCGTATTTCTCGATCCCGTCCATTACCGCCACGCCCATGTCGGCGAGGAAGATCGGCAAGCCGCCGGAGTTCTGCGCGATCAGCCGTCCCGCCGGATCGATGATACCGATGCAGTAATCCTGCACCTCGAAGATCATCGTGTTATAGGCTGTCCTGCTTAGGACCATCGCCATTTCATTGGCCGTGGCCACAAGCGCCCCACGAACGATCTCCAGCGTCGCCGGGTCGACACGGCTTTTCATGGCGCCTTTGCTCCTTCGGCTATACGAAGGATCAGCTCTCCGCTGGGCGCGACCGTTACGCGATCTCCGGGTAAGACCACCGTCGTGGAGGCGGCTTCCTCGATGATCGCCGGCCCATCCACGGAGACGCCCGGAGCCAGCTCCGAGCGATGGTACACGGAAGCGTCCACGAACCCGTAGCGTTCCCCCATGTAGGCCTGCCGGCTCCCGCGAGAATTCGTCGCGTCCCCGCGTTTCGCCCCGCTAGCAAAGCTTTTCCCAGAAGCTGCGTCCGCGACCGGCACCCGGACAGTCACGCGCACGCCGACCATTTCGAGCGGCTCGTCCGCAGCC
>JACPFH010000154.1 GCA_016183075.1 Deltaproteobacteria bacterium
GGGAGAGGGCGAGGGTGAGGGCAAATTCCATGCGCACCACCCTCACCTTTAATCCTCTCCCTCCAAAAGGAGGGCGAGGAGGCTATTTGGAGCGGTTCCGAGTCTGACTACTCAGAAAAAGATTTCCGGATTAGGGTTAATTCTTTGGCCATCTTGCCAACCTCCTCGATAGCCGAATCTTTCACATGTTCACGAGAGATACCGCTCAATGTAGACCCAACCAAGGCAACCGTCAAACGCTTACACCTCTCAAGGTCTTTCGCCTGTACCCTTCGCGAGCCACGGAGCTAGACATCTAATCCCCTTTGGAGTACGGAGGTTTGAAGTAATCAGGACAGGTTAAGCCTGCGGAAAATGAATCGCCAACAGGGGGGTTAGAATGATCATCGATTGGGAGCACCATTATCTGCCGGAGGAGTTGTGGATAAAAAAAGGAGGGAGGAAAGCAGAGAGGACTACTTTTTTTGAACACGGCAGACCCCGCGGAACGCTCAACCCTGAGCTTTACGATGCGGAGGAACACCTGAGGATCATGGATGCTGTCGGGATTGATGTCGCTGTTCTTTCCATGGCGGTCACCCAAGATAATACCGAAGTCGCTTTGGAAGAATGCAAGGTCTGGGATGACCGCGTCGCCGAACTCGGCAAAAAGTATCCAGGAAGATTTGTCGGGCTGGCTCCGATTCCTCCGCTGGGGGGAGAAAAGGCATTGGCGGAGTTGGATCGGGCCGTCGAATCCCTGGGGTTAAAAGGTGTCGTCATTCGTTCCCAGGTGCAGGGCCTCCCCCTCGATTCCCAGCAGCTCTATCCCTTTTACAAAAAAGTATCCGCTTTGGGTGTCCCCGTATTCATCCATCCGAGCGGCGTTCAGTCCGGGTTTAGCATTTTAGATGCTCCCTATGATCTGGGAAGGAGTCTTGGAAGGGAAATAGACCTGCAAGTCGCTACCACCCGAATCATTTTAAGCGGCGTTCTCGAGGACTTCCCTGATCTGAAACTAGTCATCAGTCACCTGGGGGGAGGCATCTCGGCCGTCAAGGAACGGATCGACTACTATTTCGGAGAACGAGGGATGAAAGGCAGCCGCATGAGCATGCCGTTCCAATATTATTTCGATAAGCTCTATTTTGACATGGCCGGTTTTCGAGGAGGGATGAATGCTGTTCGGTGCGCTCTTACCACCATTCGACCGAGTCGATTGGTCTTTGGGACGGACTATCCGCAGAACTTTATGGAAAACCCGATGGAGATTAAGGGCTACATTGATCACCTGAAGGCGCTCGAAATCGACGGGGAGAGCAAGGCGCTCATGCTCGGAGGCAACGCGCGTCGACTGCTGGGCTTGTAGCGGGAGGAAGGTTCGATAAGCGCACCATCCTGGTTTGTTCCGACTAGCATTCGGTTTCAACCGCTTTTGCAACCGGCGCGAACTTCACAATAAACGGAATAGCGCTGGAAGTCGGTCCTCTGTCGGGAAACTCGCGGGGTTTGGGATTAACCACGGTAACGGGAACAGTCCCCACGCTCAGCAGGTGAGATGGGACCGTCGCCGCTAAGTGGCTTTGGCTGATAAAGCGCGTGGGAACGGAGCTTGCGCCAAAACGCACGCACGAATTCGGAAAAAAGTCGTTCCCTTTTAAGTTCAATTCTATCTGTCCATCCCCCTCGCATCCAACTTTGGGGGAGACCTCCTCCAGCTTGGGAACGGGGTAACCATAGAACTCGCGGCCGGTAGGTCGAGGGATAGGATTGGAAAAACTTGCATGATAACGCGTGTCGATGACCTCCCCGTCCTTTATGACAGTATCGATCTTCCGAACATGCGTGATGTCCGTTAGCGGGTCTCCGTCCACAACAATCAGGTCAGCGAGTTTGCCTTTCTCTACGGTTCCCAACTCGCCTGCCTTTCCAAGATAATCGGCCCCCACCTTAGTGGCTGCCATAATAGCTTGCATGGGGCTAAGACCCGCTGCCACCAAAAACTCCATCTCGCGGTGTAGGCTCACTCCGGGAATCACCGCGGCGCCAGAATCCGTGCCGGTCACGACATTCCCTCCGGCCTTAACTAACTCACAGAGGAACATCTGCAACCGTCTGTGTCCTTCCCTCAGTTGATCCCCGGGGAGGATGCCATAAATGGAATAACGGTTTCCTATGACTACGTCTTGCGCCGGCTCTTCCTCCGGCCTTGGGCCATAGGCCAGATAGTGATGATCCAACCAGAGAAGCCTCTGGTCCTCCATAATGTAAGAGAGACCAGGGTCCTTTAGCAGCTCATAGTCCTGCTTCTCCCATTTCTCTCTCATCCCCATCGAAGAGCCCCACAACACCATTGTCGGCTCAATAAAAGTCCCCCTTCTTGCAAGAAATTCTATCACCTCGGCAAAGTGCTCCCTCTCCGCCAGTGTCCATGGAACGAGAAACTTCGCCAGCCAGAGCTTAACGGCACGATGCTTGACTCCAGATGACCTGTTACCCTAAGCCCTGCCCCATGGGCCTCCTCAGCCACTGTGCGGGCGATGTCGGGCGACACGCCGAGGTGGGTTTTCAAATAGTCTATCCCCTGTTCAATAAGCTCCATGGTTGCCCTTCGGGCCTCGTCCGGGTCTGCCGGAACCATGTGAAACTCTGCTGTCGCTCTGCCGTAAAAGCCGCCGCCGGCGCAAAAGATTCTCGGTCCTGGAATCTTGCCCGTGGCAACGCCATCTCTCTGCGCCAGAATCCAGCCCAGGGGGTTACCGAGGTCACGCACGGAGGTGACGCCGTGAGCAAGAAATAATTCGGCGCTGTGGCTGCGATAGTGCACGTGGTTATCGATCAGGCCGGGCAGAACGGTCTTTCCGCTCGCATCAATGACCCGTGCTTCTTTGGGAACATCGGCCTTTCCCGCAGCGACCCGCGTAATCCGGTTGTCCTCAACAAGGATAGTCGCATTATCAACCGGTTTGCCTCCGTTTCCGTCTATAAGTCGGCCTCCCTCAACAACGATCGGAGTCTTCTTGCCTGCCATCGAATCTCTCCTCCACTGCCGTCTATTAGTACAAACGTCTTTACGAATGTTACATAGGTCTCTGCGCAAGTCCGATCAAGGGTTCCGAAGGGGGCGTGGCTGGAGGCCGCGGACCTGCTTGTCCGCGACCGAGCCGCAGCCGAGTCCGCCAGAGGCGGATCAGCCTCTGGCGGAAGCGCCCCGCTCCCCGAGGGAGCTTTGTCCAGACATTCGGCTGAGCTCGGCCGAATGCGCCAAGGCTCAGAACGATTCCGAAAAGAAGTCGCGCATCATCGCATAGGAGCGCTTGGCGAGCTTCTCGTCGTAAACGCTGGAGCCGCGTTTCGCCTCCGGGTCGGTGAAGGAGTGAACCGCACCGCTGAACATGACCGTCTGCCACGGGACCTTAGCGGCGGTCAGCTCGTCCTGCAGCGCGTCGATTGCCTTCTTCGGGGTAACCGGATCGTCCGCACCGTGCAGCACGAGGACGCGCCCGTTGATCTTGTTGCCGCGTGCCGGATCGACCGGGTTGGGATAGGTGACGTGGAAGACGACGACGGCTTTCATGTCCATACCGTCGCGGGCAAGCTCGAGCACCAATCCGCCGCCGGCGCAGAACCCGATGCCGGCCGTCTTCGCCGGGTCGATGAGGCCGCGCTTCTTGCCTTCGGCCATGAACACCTCCATGGCCTTGCTACCGCGGGCGAACGTGAGGGCCAGGTCTTTGTGCACCGCACTCGAGGCCTCAAGCTTCTCTTTAAAGTCCTTTGGCTTGTAGCCTACGCCGAACATATCGGCGACGAAGACGACGTTGCGCTTGCCGGCCACGAGCTTCGCCTGATCGACCGACTTCGGGCTCACCCCGTCCCAATCGGGCATCATGAGCACCGCAGGACGCTTGGTCTTGACGCCGTCGTCATAGACCAGCACGCCTTCGAACTTCTTGCCGTCGATCTCGTAGCCGATTCTCTGCTCGACCATCTTTGCGGCGGCCGGACTGCTCATCAGCGCAATGGACGCAATCGCTAGGAAAACTTTACGCATTTTGGTTTCCCTCCTTGCTGGACATGAATTTGTTTTCGAGATCCGCACACCGGGAACTCAAAAATCGCTCGATGATCACGTGCTGGCCCCCCATCAGTCACCCTCGAACACCGGCTTCTGCTTGGCCACGAAGGCGTGATAGGCGCGCTCGAAGTCCTTGGTTTGCATGCAGATGGCCTGAGCCTGGGCTTCCGCCTCGATACATTCGTCAAGGCCGTGGCTCCACTCCTGGTAGAGCATGGTCTTGGTCATGCCGTGACCAAAGGCCGGTCCGTCCGCCAGGCCATTGGCCAGGGCGCTGGCTTCCTCCCATGACGCGTCCCGTGTACAAGAGGTCGGCGGCGCGTGATAGCCCGATCAAGCGCGGCAGCAGCGTGCACGCACCCATATCAGCTCCGGACAGGCCGACACGCACGAACAGGAAGGCAACCTTGCTGCGGGGGGTGCCGACGCGCAGGTCGGCGCCGCACGCGATCATGGCGCCGGCCCCGGTGCAAACGCCATCGATGGCGGCGACGATGGGCTGCGGGCAGGCGCGCATGGCCTTCACCAGATCGCCGCTCATGCGAGTGAACGCCAGCAACTCCGCCATGTCCATCTTGACGAGCTTGCCGATGATGTCGTGAACGTCGCCGCCGGAGCAGAAATTTTCGGCGGCGCCGGTGAACACGACCGCCTTGATGTCGGTGGCGTAGACCATTTCCCGGAACAGGTCACGCAGTTCGCCATAGGATTCGATAGTGAGCGGGTTCTTTCGGTCCGGACGATTGAGCGTGATGGTGGCGATCTTGCCGGAGACCGTCCAGCCGAAATGGGCCGCCTTGTAGCCTGCCAGTTGAATGCGTTTCATCTTCGTTTCCTTTCCATCCTTCTACTCGCACCCTGGACCAAAGCGGCGGTTGACGGAAGCGGCTGCCTCTCTCACGAAACGATCCAAGAGAATATCTTATTTCTTAGTTCGGGTCACAAGCTCCTCGTAGAATGCGCTCTTTTGCACTCGATCCACCGCAGCGTCATAAACCACGTCCTCAGCCTTGACCGTTGCCACCCTGGGATTGGTCACGGCAAGGAGCCGCTGCATGTTTTGTATTCCCTTGAGGTTGGGCCGGATGTCGAGGCTGTAGAGCCACTGGAGCACCTCATAGCCGCTTTCCGCCTCTTTGCTGCTTGTAAGCCGCAGGTTTTTCGCCAAGGACTTGAGCGCCACATCCTTGTTCGCCGGGTTATAAATGAAGGCTACGGACTCGAGCGCTCCGCGAAGAATCGAGTCCAGTATCTGAGGATTTTGCTTGAGATAGGAGCGGCGCGCGGCCAGCGCAAGCCCCTGATACGGAATCGGAGATCTGCCGATATCCAGGAGCACGGGAAACCCCTTCTCTTTGAGCAGGGTGCTGAAGGTATAACCGAGATACGCGGCATCGATCCTTCCTGTGGCCATGGCTTGCGTTAAAACCGACTGATCGCCGAGAACCAGCACGAGAATCTTATCCCTTGCCGGCTCGAGTCCCAGGTGTTCCAGCGCCAGCATGGCCAGGGACCACACCCCACCCCCGATGCTTTGAACGCCGAGTTTCTTGCCGCGAAGGTCTTCCGCCCTTCTGATACCTGGTGCCGTAACGAAGTCGCCATCAGCCCGGTTGACGATCCCGCCGAAGAAGGCGACGTCCATGCCGCCGACTGCGGCGTTCAAGATCGATCCCGGAATCGTATAGGCGACCTGGATATCGCCCGAAGCCATGGCTGCCATCGTCTGCGGCCCCGTGCGAATATTAATCACCTCGACGTTGACTCCGTGCTTGCGGAAAAAACCCTGCTCCACGCCGATCCAAAGAGCCAGCATCTTTTCATTAAAAGCCGCCTGCGCTATGCGCACCAAGGGCATCTCCGCCGCCTGAGCAGAGGAGAAGCTCAGAGCGAGAAACAGTACGACTAACGCGGAGCAAATGCATAGATTCTTTAGACGGTCCATCATGCGACATTCCTCCTGTTACACGGACTCTTTTGGACGCGAGACTATCCGATACGGTCCTGTTATGTCAATTTGGCAGTGTCGTCCAGACCGTGCTGGACATTTTCTCCGCGTTGGGATAATGGGGCTTTGTCAGAAAGAACAGACCCCAGGTGCGGGTGTCTAAGCCTGGAGGCCCTTCCTTATGGAAGTAAGAGCATTTGTTTTCAAGCGCCTGGTGCTCCTGTTCCCGATCCTGTTCGGCTTGCTTCTGCTGGTGTTTGTAATCTCCCGTGTGGTGCCTGCCGATCCCGCCGCTCTCCTGGCTGGGCCCATGGCGGGCCGGGAGCAGGTGGAATCTCTCCGCCATCAACTCGGTCTTGACCGGCCCCTCTATGCCCAGTTTCTCTCTTACCTTGTGCAGTTGGGGAAGGGAGACCTAGGCAGCTCGCTTTACAGTAATCGTCCGGTGGTTGAGGATCTGATAGCAAGATTTCCCGCAACCATGGAGCTGACGCTGGTGGCAATGACGCTGGCCATCGGCCTCGGGATTCCCCTGGGAACCATCGCGGCCCTGCGCCGCAACTCGATGATCGACAAGGGGCTGACGATTTTCAGCGTATGCGGCCTCTCCATTGCCAGTTTCTGGCTGGGTCTCATGTGCCAGCTCTTATTCGGCATGTATCTGAACCTCCTTCCAATTGGAGGAAGGGTCACAGGGGCGCCTCCGATAACCGTGACCGGTTTTTACCTTCCGGACTCTCTGATCACCGGAAACCTGGAGGCCCTGTGGAGCTCGGTGGTTCACCTTCTGCTGCCAGGGCTGACCCTGTCGATGCCAGCCATTGCCACCGTCATGCGGTTTACGCGCTCGGGCGTCCTGGATAGCCTGCAGCGAGACTACGTTCTCTACGAGCGCGCCATGGGTCTGCCCGAGAGGGTAGTCGTGGTCAAATATGTTTTGCGCAACGCCCTCAATGCCACG
>JACPFH010000084.1 GCA_016183075.1 Deltaproteobacteria bacterium
CGGGGCAGATCGAGACCGGCTTTGCGCATCGCCTCTTTGAAGAGATCGCGGTCCTCGGCTTTCTTGATGGCTTCCAATTTGGCGCCGATCATCTCGACCCCGTAGCGATCGAGTATTCCCTGATCGGCCAAAGCGATCGAGATGTTGAGCGCGGTCTGACCCCCGAGCGTGGGAAGCAGAGCATCCGGCCGCTCCTTCTCGATGATCTTTTCCACGATGTCCACGGTGATGGGCTCGATATAGGTCCGGTCGGCAAAGTTCGGATCGGTCATGATTGTGGCCGGGTTGGAGTTCACCAGGATAACGCCGTAGCCCTCCTCCTTGAGGGCTTTTAAGGCCTGCGTTCCCGAGTAGTCGAACTCGCAGGCCTGGCCGATCACGATCGGCCCAGAGCCGATGAGCAGGATCGATTTGATGTCCGTCCGCTTGGGCATGTTTATTTAGTCAGCCCCTTCAACCTGCCGATGAATTTCCGCGCCTGATCTAAGGAACCTCGCACTTGTTTGGCGGTCAATGCTACAGAAGTTGCTAAAGGGTAGCGATTAAGGAAATAGTAGTTTGTGATTTTCTGACACACCTCTCTGAACTCCTCCAAACTTGCTTCGTATTTCAATGCGTCGTTCAGCAGAACCTCCAGGTCATGAATGCGCTTTAAGTGCCATCCTTTTGCTAGCAAAAAGCCCTTCAGATACTTTTCAGTGGCCTGTTGAAGGTTATAAGCAGCACCTTCTGGATCTTCCAATTTGAGCAATTGCTGGGCACGCCTGAAGTCCTTTTCGGCGATCCGAAACCAATCCTTAGGGTAGAGAGACTCCTTAGGCGGCATAAAGGACTTCCCCTCTTGTCAAGATCTCTTGAATGAACTGATCACCGATCTTAAGGCGTGCATTCAGCTCTTCGGGCGTCAGAACAATGGTTTCCAAGGGGACAGATCTATTGGGATCGGTCAGAATTTTCCTAACCTGTACCAACCTATCGATGAATGGTTGGGAGGTCTGCTTAATAATTAGAAGATCGACATCGCTGTCTTGATGGGGCACACCATAGGCATATGAGCCGAAAAGGATGATCCTCTCAGGGCCATATCCCTCAACGATTTTCCTTACGATTTTTTCTATTTCTGCTCTTATCTGGTTAGAGACCGCCATTTGCCTATCCTTTACGGAAAGTCTTGATCCACTGTCCATTTTATTTCCGCTCTCTCTCCATCATCTCGACAAACCGGCGAAAGAGATAGCTCGCATCGTGCGGCCCCGGCGAAGATTCCGGGTGATACTGGACGGAAAAGATCGGCAGCTCACGGTGGACCAATCCCTCTACGGTGTGGTCGTTCAGGTTGAGGTGGGTGACTTCAGCGGCGCCCTTCAGCGAATCCGCTTCCACAGCGAAACCGTGGTTTTGCGTGGTGATCTCGACTTTGCGGGTGGTGAGATCCATCACCGGCTGGTTTCCCCCATGGTGGCCGAACTTGAGCTTGTACGTCCTGCCGCCGAGCGCGAGCCCGAGAATCTGATGCCCGAGACAGATGCCGAAGATCGGCTTTTTACCGATCAGCTCTTGCACGATCTCCTTCGCATAAGCAACGGCATCCGGGTCGCCCGGTCCGTTGGAAAGAAAAATGCCGTCCGGATTCCAGGCGAGGACCTCTTCTGCGGGAGTCCAGGCCGGGACCACCTTAACCCGGCAACCCGACTCGGCGAGATTTCTTAGGATGTTGAACTTGATCCCGTAATCGTAGGCGACAACGAAAAACCGCGGGGAGTCGAAGCCGGGCGCTTTAAGCGTTTTTCTTCCGCGCCCTTCTGCCCGCTCTCTCCTCCGGTAGCCTTTGCCCAACTGCCACATCCCCTCGTTCCATTCGTAAGGCTCCCGGCAGGTTACCTCTTTGACCAGATCCCTACCGATAAGTCCGGGCGAGGCTTTGGCTTTAGCTGCGAGCTGGATGGGGTCATCCGCGAGCGTGGAGATGATCCCTTCCTGGGATCCGTGATCGCGCAGATGGCGCACCAGCGAGCGCGTATCGATGCCCTCGATCCCAACGAGACCGTGCTCCTTCATGTATGCGTGCAAGGGATGAGTTGCCCGCCAGTTGCTCGGCAGCGACGAGTACTCTTTGACGATGAAGCCCCTGACGTAGGGCTTGCGTGACTCCACATCTTCGAGATTTACGCCGACATTGCCGATTTCGGGGTAGGTCATGGCCACCATCTGGCCCTCATAGGAAGGATCGGTCAGGATTTCCTGATAACCGGTCATGCTGGTATTGAAGACGACCTCGCCGATCGCCTCTCCGTGGGCGCCAAAGGAGCTGCCCGCATAGCACTGCCCGTCCGCCAAAGCTAAAACCGCCTTCATAAACTCAGCCATTAGCTCTCAGCTATCAGCCTTGGGGTTGGAGCTGAGGGCTGAGCGCTGATTGCTATCATCAGCGTTTATGATCGAGTAAACCACGACCTTATCGCGCTCATCTTGTTCCACCTCGCGGAGCTTCACCCGAACCCTTTCCCGCTCCGAGCTTGGGATGTGCTTTCCCACATAATCGGGCTTGACCGGCACTTCCCGGTGGCCGCGATCAATCAGAACGGCCAGCCGCACCGAGCGGGGCCGGGCGGCCTGAAAAATGAGACTCAGCGCCGCCCTCACCGTCCTTCCGGTATGGATCACATCGTCGACCAAAATGACCTCCCGCTCGTGCAACTCAGGGCGAGGGAGCGCCGGGTCCGAGGCTAAGACCATTTTCGGCTGGCCGCCGGACCCATACATTTCGATCTCTCCCGTCTCGATCTTCCTTTGCCATTGTTTTTCCAACTCCCGGGCGATTCGCCGGCCCAGGAAGGCCCCCTTGGTCCGAATTCCCAAGATTACCAAGCGCTCGCGCTCCTCTGTCTCGCGCCCGATCATTTCGCTCATGCGCTTCAGTACGGCCCGGAGCTCCGCTTCGTCCATGAGATTTCGCTGCGGACCGATCCGGTAGGGTTCGTAACCGAGTTCCTCCGCTTGTTTAATGCTGTCGAAAACGATCAGATCGCCGTCCCGCAGCCACGCCTCCACGGTTTCTTTAAGCCCGATATCGTACGGACAGTACCTTTTCGACCGAATGTGCCCTACGAATCGGGCCTTGAACGGGTGATCGCAGTAAAAGCATCTGAGATTAAGCGTCTCACCGGAGCCGGGAAAAAGCGCCTCGAACCTCGGCTGGGTGGATGCCGTTTCGGTTTGCGTGACGCAGTTAGGGTTGGCGCATAAGGCGAGCGCACCCTCCGGACCACGGTAAAATGCCGGATGCGCTTTACCGGGACGCGAGGAAGCCGAGACATTGAGGAGAAAGGTAAGGAGCGCCATCCGTACCGGGACACCGTAAGCCGCCTGTTTAAAGTAAATTCCCCGACGGTCCTTGTCGACGGCTCGTGAAAGCTCGTCCACCCGCGGCAGAGGATGCATGACGACCGAATCCTTGAATCGCTTCTCCTTCAAGAACCGGGTCCCAATCGTTGGGTAGCTCTCCTTCTCCTGCGCTGCCGGTTCGCGCAGGCGCTCTTTTTGCTTGCGCGTGACATAAAAGGCGTCGAACTTGAGCCCCGGCGCCAGTTTGCTCAGATCGTCCTGCAACTCCTCGTCCACTTTAGTGAACAGGGCTAGCTGGTGGGGCCTGTCCGGCGTGAGGTAGACGGCGTCGGGTTGCTCAACCACCGCCTGAAGATCGCGCGAGACAAGAGGCAATGGGCTGTAATGGTGCTCGTCCTGCAACTTCTCGATCACATATTCAGGCAGTTCCATGCCGTTAGCAGCCAGCGTAACGACATGGACGCCAAAACGGGCCAGGGCATAAACGAGCGAATGGATTGTCCGGCCATGCTTGAGGTCGCCACAGATGACGACGGTGAGTCCCTTGAGATCGCCTTTTTCCTTTTTTAGCGTGTACAAATCGCACAGTGTCTGCGTGGGGTGCTCATGGCTTCCATCGCCGGCGTTGACCACCGGCACGTGGGCAAACTCCGCCATCGCCTGAACCGCACCGTCCCAGTAATGGCGGATCAC
>JACPFH010000155.1 GCA_016183075.1 Deltaproteobacteria bacterium
GGTGAGCCAGAAATGGCGGAAGGTATCTTTGATTCCCTCCCATACCCAGCTGCTCAAGTTTCCCTTGGGAAGCTCCCCGGCAATCGCTGTTCCCCGGATTGCGAGATCGATAATCTCCGGGATCGCGAAGAGGCCTACCAGGACAGGAACCAGATCGAGGCCGCCCCAAAGATAGAGCTGGCCGAACGTAAAACGCTGCACTCCTGCCTGAGGGTCCTGGCCCACCATTGCGAGAAGAAGCCCCAATAGGCCCCCGAGCACGCCCCGCGCCAGAGCCCTACCTCCCTCCCCGCTCAGGGATGAGATGAAGGCGATCCCCATAACGGCCAGCATAAAAAGCTCCGGCGCGCCGAACGTCAGGACGAGGGGTCGCACGACGGGAATCGAGAGCGCCAGGGCGAAGGAACCGATGAGGGCGCCGACGAGGGAACTCATAAGGGCCGCTCCCAGAGCCCTGCCTGCCTCTCCCTTCTTGGCCATGGCATGGCCATCCAGAATCGTGGCGGCGGTTGTACCCTCCCCGGGAACCCCAAAGAGGACGGAAGTGATGTCTCCCGTAGTGGAAACAACAGAGTGCATCCCGAGCAGGAATGCGAACGCCTCCACCGGGGTCATCTTGTAAATAAAGGGAAGCATGAGGGCGAGGGTGGTCGACCCGCCAAGTCCCGGCAGCAGGCCGACCCAGAAGCCCAGGAAGATCCCCAGGAGCATGATGAGAAAGGTTTGCCATTCGAAGATGGTGGCAAGCCCCTGGAAGAAGGCGTCGAGCAAGATCTAATCCCCGAATTTTATGTATTTGGTGATCTCCTGTGCGATATCCGGCGGCTGGCGAAGAACTTCCTGAACGACTTTGAGGGCATCCTCCCCTGCGACATAGTCGATAGGCAGCTTGGTCTTCTTGGCTTCGGCCAAAAGCTCTTTGTCCTTGGCCGCCCTGGCGAACGCATCGCGCAGGATTTTCATTGGCTCGGCCGGTGTTCCCGGAGCAGCCGCGTACGGCCGGTAGATGATTTCGGGTGTCGAGCGGATCGCCATGATCGCTTTCGCTTTGGCGCTGGTCGCCAGCTCTTCATCCACGGGGAGCTTTTCGATCTCCGGCACCCGCACGCGCGTCCGAACCATAGGACGCACCAGTCCGCGATCGATGAACGGCAATATGGAAGCATAGGAACCGCCGCGCCCGTCCACCTCTTTTCGCTCGATGGCGAGCATGACGTCGGAACTCGAAGAGTAACCGGGGACCAGTTTGATGTTGAGACCGGCGAATTCCTTGAGAAGCGCGGGGAAGTCGTAAGTCGAGCTTCCCGGTCCTGTCGCGCCAATTACGACCGCTTCTTTGACCTTGCGCAGATCGTCGACGGTCTTGTAAGGGAGGTCCGCGCGCACGGCGAGGATAGCCGCGTCGCTGGCGGTGCTGCCGATCCAGGCGATCTTGGTCAGATCGAACCTGACCCCCTCCACCTTGGTGAGCTGCGCGATGACGAGACCGTTGTTGAAAGTCCCGATCGTCAGGCCGTCGGGCTTGGCGACGCTGTAGATGTGGTTGGCCGCGATGATGCTGTTCGCCCCGGGCATGTTCTGGATCACAATCGTCGGATTTCCCGGCATATATCTAGGCAGATATTTCGCGAAAAGCCGCGCATAACGGTCATAGCCCCCGCCCGGCTTGTAACCGACCACGATCGTTAAGGTTTTTCCTTCATAATAAGCGGCCCCGTGGGAGAGACCCGGAATCCACAGGCTCGCCAGAAAAAAAAGCAGCCCGCATAGTTGCTTCATACTTTTACCTCCCGGTGAATTTGAAATCATACTAGCTGGGATTATTCATAGCCAAACCGCGCCCTCGGGGCAACCCCCTCCGGGCGCGGGCAAGCGCGGCCGGTGGCCTAAGCTCCCTCGGGAAGCGCGCTCTCGGCTGCGGCCGATGGGTTCGTGCCATGAGTCGTGCTGTCTGTAATCGGACGTCCGCAGCCTCACTCGTGCTCCCCTCGGTCGCGCGCAAGCACGGTGGCGCAGTTCGATGGCCTCCTCATGCCTTAGCGATACGTGATCAGAGTAACCCCGCCGACCATCAGGATCGCGCCGGTAACTACGAGTCCGGTGACCTTCTCGAGGTCCTTGAGAAAGAGCGCGCTCAAGATGACGATAAAAAGGGGATTGGTGTTGACCAGGGGAACGACCACCGAGACATCTCCGAGGCTCAGGGACATGAACGTGAGAACCTGCGCTACCGTGGAGATCAAAGCGGCGCTGCCGTAGGCGGGCAAGCATTTTTTGTCCAGCTTGATAGTGCCGGTCTGCCGCGTGACAACGAGGCTGAGGGAAAAGACGAGGAGCGAGGTCGTGGTCGTCACGGCGGCGGCGATAAAGGGGTTGGGGAGAATGAGCAGGCCGAGTTTGCGGATATTCTGCGAGATCCCGGTCAGGAGCGCGGCTCCCAGGGGAAAAAGAAGATCGATTTTTTTCCACTCGCTCTCTCCCCGCCGTCTATACGAGAGGAGCCAGATGCCGCCGACGCAGAGAACCGCCCCCAGGTAAACGGAGAGGCCGGGCCGCTCGGCCAGAACAAGGAACGCGATGACGATGGCGAAGAGGGGGGCGATGCCGCGCACGGGGCCGGCGCGAGACGCCCCGAGCCGCACGATGCCCGTGTAATGGAGGAAGCGAACGAAAGCGGGCTGGATCGACCCGCTCAACATGAAGTAAAAGATCGCGGGCGAATGGAGGAGGCTCAACGGAAAAGACCAAACATTGACGGTCCAGAGGACGATCGCCGTGACAGTGAAGCTCATCAGCACGGCCAGAGAGACACTGGCGTACCGGGCGCCCTTGCGCACCAGGATCGCTTCGATGGCCCAGCCGAAAGCAGCCAACAAAGCGAAAAGCTCCGCCCCCATCAGTGATCTCCGATTCCGCGCATAGCTCGCGAATAAAACGCTTCCGGCGTTGATTGTCAAACAAGCTTTCCCGGTTTTATCGAGCAGGCGGGCGGGGCCGCGGTTAACGCCACCCGCGGCGAGGCTTAAGAGGCGGGACGATCTGCACTCCAACTCTGTGGCTCGGGCGTTGCGTAAGGTATCCTAACCGTGAAGGTTGACCCGTTACCGGGACGGCTTTCTATCGCAACGCTCCCACCCAATAGTTCCGTGTACTGCTTCACAATATAGAGCCCCAATCCCACGCCCCCGTAAACTCTGGTCTCCGAGCTGTCCACCTGATGAAACTTGTCGAAGATGTTGGGGAGAGCGCTCTCCGGAATCCCGATCCCCGTGTCAGCCACGCTGAATTCAACCCACTGTTGCCTATTGCCTATTGCCTGTTGCCTTTCTTCTTGTTGTGTTGCCTCTTGCCTGATGGTAGCCGATATCGTCACGCTTCCCTTGTCGGTAAATTTAATCGCGTTGTTAATGAGATTCTGAAGAACGTGCTTGAGCTTTTCGCGGTCGGTTGTAATTGCGGGCAGATCCGGGGAGTAGCTCCAGTGAATGGCCAGATCCTTCTCCAAGCGGACCTCATAATTGGACCTGAGATCGTCGAGAAACTCTCGCAGGCTGAATGGTTCCAATTCCGCGCCGACTCGCTCAGCCTCGATCTGGGTAGCCTGTAAGATTCCGGCGATCATGGTCAGTTGATCCCTGGCTCGGCTCATGACCTTGGCCAAAGCCTCTTCTAGCGCCGGACTCACCGCTCCGTAGAGCCCGTCTTTGATCATCGCGACATAACCCATGATCACATTGAGCGGAGTCCTGAACTCGTGTGACATGACGCTGAGAAACTCACCCTTTACTTTATTGGACCTTGACAGATCGGCAGCCAGCTTTGCCATCGCTCCGTAGAGCTGGGAATTATGAATGGCTATGGCGGCCTGGCGCGCGAGAGTCGTGAGAAGCTCGATCTCATCGCTACTGAATTCATGCTTCTCTTTTGTATAAAAGCCTAAGACCCCGAGGGCCTCCTCTTTAACCACGAGTGGAATGCCCAGATACGAGACCAACCCCTGGCTGTGCAGGAAACCAGGGGCCGCTGCTCTAGGGTCGGCGTGGACATCCTCGATGATTAGAGGGAGCTTGGTTTCAAAGACCACGTGGGGCAAGCCCGGACCCTTTTGCGCACTCAACAACCAGTCATGTCGGTCGATGTTTCGGCTCGCTACGGGCTCCAATTTGCCTGTTTCTGCGTTCCACAGCCTTACGGTGGTCGCTGAGTACGGAAGCAGGAGATCGATTTTCCCCAGCAGCAGGTACAAGACGGCCTGAAGGTCCAAGGTCGAGGTAATGGCGCGGTCTATCTCGCGCAGGGCAGTGATGCGCTCTAAGTGCCGTTGGATTTGATCTAGCATGTCATTAAACCCATCGACCAAAACCCCTATTTCATCCCGGCTCGTTTTAGATGCCCGCACCGAATAGTCGTGCTCGTTGGACACGTTTCTCGCCAACTTTGCCAAGGAAAGGATCGGGGTGGACACAACGCGCTGCAGCAGCGCCGACACGGCAAATGCCACGACAAGCGATAATGCCAGGATGGCAACAACGATCTGGCCATAGTTCCACAAACGCGCCTGCCATTCGCGCAGATCGGATCTTAGGCCAATGGTCCCTAACTTTTCTCCGCGGAATACAATCGGGTGGCACACCTCCACATGGTTATCGACCACGTGATAACCGTCCAATTGCGTCGGGCACTGCGGCGGCGTCATCCTACCCTCACGCGCGTAGCGTGCAAAAACAGTCCAATCTTTCCGATAAATGTAGCCCGAGACGATATTCGGCGTCGCTCGGAGCCCGGCTAATATCTCGTTGGCGGCGTTTTTATCGTCGAAGACGATAGCCGCCGCGCTATTGTTACCGATCACGACGGCCACTGAAGAGAGGTTCTGCGCAACGGATTGCGGAAACGTGGCCGACTCATAAGCAAGAAAACTCGCGCCAGCCAGGAGGAGCGCCGCGCCGCTCGTGGCCATGATGATCAGAGTGAGCTTCCCTCTGATGGATATGTCGCGGAATCTCTGCAAGCTAGAGTTTTCTCCTTTCGCGCACACTCTTTGCCAGCCGCAGCAGCTCGGGGCTGATCTTAAGCCCCGCCCGATCTACCGCCTCAAGATTAACCTCAAAACGGATCTTGTTTTCTTCCACGACAAGGTTGATCATACCGCCCTGGTCGATGAAATTACCGTCGTCCCCGACGGTCAGAAATGGTAAGCCCTTGATGGCGCCTAAAACCTGCCCCAGCTTGTCTCTTTCGGAGCGGCTTATGTAGGCGAGGTGACAGGCCTCGTCGCGCTGAATCTGTTTGAGCCGTCTGACGACCAGGTTCCTGCCCCCGATCGATTGCCCTCTGATCGGCTCGTCGAGCGCGGCGCCAAAGGGGTCGTCTCCGACGACACAAATGACCAGAGAGTTCTGGCCGGCGCGAAATGCCGTCGACGGCCAATCCACGAATTTTGCGAAGTTATACAAGAACGCCGCCTTGACCTGGTATTCCGGGAAGGAGGCAGCGTAGATCGCGTGCAACGAGCCGGCCAAGAGCCAGGCGAGGATGCACAGAAGCCCCCGGACCCGAGGGCGTACGCCAAAAAACCGACTCAGTACGGTTCGTGTGCAACTCATGGCGGCGTTGATCCGGCCGGTCTTGGAATCCGACACCGATGCCGACATAGGCTCACGCCCGGAGCTTCTCGTCAAGATAGCCGCTCTCATCAAAACCTGTAGGTCAATTTGAAGCGAAAACTGCGACCATCTTGTTGTATAGCGTCTTGGACGTGCTCTGCCGATCCGGGATCGCTGTACTTCTTGCCCAAGAGGTTATAGATGCTCGCGGACACGACCAACCCCTTGACGAGCTTCTCGTTGAGCAGCGTAATGTTCGTAATCCAGTAGCCGCCCACGTGGTTTCCGGCCAAAGTCTTCCGATGGCTGGTATAATGTTCTTCCAAACCTAGAAAGAGATAGTCTCTCAGGATCGGAATCACCCCGTTCAGTTTCACCAGATACGCGGGCGAGTTGGTGAGGGTCTTGCCCGTGTCAGTATCTTTCGTGTTCTGCAACGCGTAGCTCACCCGACCTCTAACACCATTCTCCCACCTTCCCTCCAGCTCGAATTCCACTCCCTTTTGCTCGACGGAGCCGGCATTTCGGTAGACCAGCAGCCCGTCAGAAGGATCCAGATGCAGAGTGATGAGATCAGCAATTCTCTGGTAATAAAGATTGGCGCTCCCCCACAGATTATATCCGAGGTATTGTTGAGCGACGAATTCGACGGTTCGGATCGTCTCGGGATCGAGATTTCCGGCTGCTTTGGACGAAGCAGGGGTGCTGTAAAACAGTTCGTACACATTGGGCGCGCGGAAGGCCTGACCTAAGAGGAATTTGAGCACGGTCTTTTCAAAAGGCAGGTAGACGAGAGCGGCGCGAGGATTTACTGTCCCTCCGGATAGGCTAAAGCGGTCATAGCGGATTCCAAGACTGAGCCTCAGATTCTTGAGGACCTCGAACTCGTCCTGCAAATAAATTCCCCAGCTATAACTCCTCCGCTTGTCATCCAGGTAGACTTCGATGTCGGCGTTGCGCTGATTCTGGCGGAATACATGCTCGTATTGGGCGCCCAGAATGAACTTGTGCTTCTGGAAAAGGGTTTTTGTAAGCTGAAGGTCCGTGCCCAAGGAGTCTGTTCGAGTGAAGTCTTTATTGGTCACGATAAAAGGCGGATCGCCTGGATCCGCGTAATCGTAGACATAATCCCCTCGGTAATAGTAGTAGTCATAAAAAATGCGGCCTTTAAACCCCAGTTGATCCGAGAATTGGCGCTCATATTTAAGGTCGAAGAAACCGCGTTTGTCGATGGTCGTCGTATCTTCGGTGTTAAAAATTGTTCCGAAGGCAGCCGTTGGAATCTGTTTCTCCCGGCCATTGTAGCCGCCCTCCAGGGTGAATCCGCGATAGGATAGCAGGCCGAAGAAGCTGCCGAACTTCTCGCCGTCCGCATCCTCTGCGACTCCAAAGTTCGTCGTTGGAGAATTAAACTCCTTGTAGAATAATCTCGAATCTCCGTGGCTGCCGTATCGGCTTGCCGAGACTAGAACGTCCAGTCCGTTTTCGAATTTGTTTCCGTAGGTCAAGCGCCCCTTGTATGTAGAGAAGCGCCCCCCGTCGCCGGAAAGCTCCAGGCTTTCGAAATCCTTTCCTGTCTTGGTCCTGATGTTAATGGTTCCTAGAAAGGCGTTGGTCCCGTAGACGGATGAGGTCGGCCCGCGAATGATTTCAACCCGATCGATCAAGTCAACATCCAGAATAAAGTCGTTGCCGACGGCCGCGTAGTCGTAAACGTTGTCATTCATCCTGTGACCGTCTACGAGAAGCAGAAAACGGGTGTTGTAGTCGCCCGGCCGGGAAAATCCGCGCATGCCCAAGTACGAATAGTTCCGGTCGTCGCCTACGTATAATCCCCGTACGCTTTTAAGGATATCGGCGAGGTTCCGGTAGCCATAAATCTTGATGTCGTCACTTGTAATAATGGTCACGGAGGCGGGAGCTTCCACTACCCTCTGCTCGAATCTTGAGACGCTCTCGATCGTGATCTTCATCAGATCCTCAATCGATAGCTTGGTAAGATCTGCCGGACGGCCTTGTGACCAGGCTATTGCTCCGGAGAAAGGGAGCGCTAAGATCGATGCGAGCAACAATGACAATACGATCCTCACGACGTTTCAGATGCTCCCGGCATAGTGAAGTAGAGAAAGTCGCCCCCTTCCATAAAGGCTTGAACGGGCTGAAAGCGTGGCCTCGTATTACCCTTGTTTATTGATATGCCTCTACGGAGGTAAACGAGGAAAGCAAGGCCCGTGCCAGGCTTCTGAGATTTTATAACTTGTTGCTTTTAAAGGGCAAGCGACTGTTCAAAGGACGGTCGGTTAAGCGCTCCGAGCGACCAAAAATGACAAAAGCTAACTTCAAGGGCTAAAAAGTGACAAACAAGAGGGGGATGAGTGGCCGTGGCCTATATGGGATGCGGCTTAGCCCAAGAGAAGCTTGAATTGAGACAGGATGCCTGACCCGGGTTGGCGGCGGCGAGATCAAGGCGACGTTTCGGTAATGAGGTGATTAGAAACTCTTAAAAGCAAGGGTCAAATCGTTAGTTGGGTGTTGAGGGTCATTTGCTGTGAGA
>JACPFH010000156.1 GCA_016183075.1 Deltaproteobacteria bacterium
GGATTGAAAACACCTGCCGACTTCCCCACATTCTCAAGGGTGAACTTTTCGATCAGCTCGTCGCGCGAGAATATCTCCTGGTCGCCGTAGGACCAGCCTAAACGAACCAAGTAATTGACCAAAGCCTCCGGGAAATAACCCATCTCTTTATAGGCCATGACCGAAGTGGCTCCGTGGCGTTTGCTGAGCCGGGCCTTATCCAACCCAAGGATCAGCGGCACATGGGCAAACCGGGGAGGAGTGTGACCCAACGCCTGATAGAGGAGAATCTGGCGCGGCGTGTTTGCCAGATGATCATCCCCCCGGATAATGTGGGTTATGCCCATGTCGATATCGTCCACGACAACGCAAAAATTATAGGTCGGCGTGCCATCCGACCGGGCGATGATGAGGTCGTCGAGCTCCCGATTTTCGAAGACGACCGCTCCCTTCACGCCGTCTTCTACGACCGTGGTCCCGATTTGAGGGGAACGAAAACGAATGGTGTGGGGTTGGCCTCGCGGAAGAGGCGGGATCGTCCCTTCCTTTGGCCTGCACGTGCCGTCGTAAGCAGTTTTTTGCTTGGCTTTCTGAGCCGCCTGTCTTTTGGCTTCGAGGACTTCGGGCGTACAGATGCAGGGGTAGGCCTTTCCCTCAGCTACGAGTTTTTGCACTTTCTCCTTGTAGAGTGAAAATCTCTGAGTCTGGAAGTAGGGGCCCTGGTCCCAATCCAGACCGAGCCACTTGAGCGACTGAATAATCGCTTCGATCGCCTCAGGGGTGGACCGTTCCCTGTCTGTATCCTCGATGCGCAGGATGAATCTGCCTCCATGGTGCCGGGTGAAAAGGTAGTTGAAGAGCGCCGTGCGCGCGCCTCCGATGTGGAGGTATCCTGTAGGGCTCGGTGCAAAACGTGTACGAACCGCTGTCATGAATTCACGCTAACAAGGAGGATGAGAAAAAGTCAACGGAATGTTTGAAATTTCAGCCACCGCCCTTTAGTATGTAAGCTTAACCATCGGAGCTTATTGCCATGATTCCGAATTATACTCCCACCAATTTTATCCGGAATATCATCGAGGAGGACCTCAAGTCTAATAAAAACGGCGGCCGGGTCCATACCCGGTTCCCACCGGAGCCGAACGGCTACCTTCATATCGGACACGCCAAATCCATATGCCTTAATTTCGGTCTTGCCGCCGAATACGGAGGCCTCTGCAACTTGCGCTTTGACGATACCAATCCGAGCAAGGAGGACGTGGAATATGTGGAATCGATCAGAGCGGATGTCCGATGGCTTGGTTTCGATTGGCAGGATCGCGAGTACTATGCGTCGGACTACTTTGATCGGCTCTACGAGTACGCTGTGCAACTGATCAAAGCCGACAAGGCTTATGTTTGCGATCTGAGCGCGGATGAGATCCGGGAGTACCGGGGAACTCTGACCGAGCCCGGAAAGGATAGCCCGTATCGGACGCGTTCGGTCGAGGAGAACCTGGACTTGTTCGAGCGGATGAAAGCGGGCGAGTTTCCCGACGGCGCGCGCACGCTCAGGGCGAAAATCGACATGGCGTCTCCCAACCTGAATATGCGGGATCCCGTCATGTATCGGATTTTGCCCGCTAGCCATCACCGCACGGGCGACAAGTGGTGTATCTATCCGACCTACGACTTTGCCCACGGCCAGTCGGACTCCATCGAAGGGATCACGCACTCAATTTGCACGCTGGAATTCGAGGACCACCGCCCCCTCTATGACTGGTTCCTGGACGAGCTCAATATTTTCCATCCCCAGCAGATCGAGTTTGCCCGCCTTAACCTCACCTACACCGTGTTGAGCAAGCGCAGGCTGCTTGCGCTGGTCGAAGAGGGGCACGTTGGTGGATGGGACGATCCGCGGATGCCGACCCTGGCGGGTATCAGGCGGCGCGGTTACACACCGGAGGCCATCCGGAACTTTTGTGAGCGCATCGGCGTGGCCAAGAGGAATAGCACCGTCGATATAGCGATGCTCGAGCACTGCCTGCGTGAAGACCTGAATAAGCGCGCGCCGCGCTTTATGGCCGTGCTGCGCCCGCTCCGGGTGGTCATTGACAACTATCCGGAAAACCGGGTGGAAGAGCTTGAGGCCGTGAACAATCCGGAGGACCCGGGTATGGGGACGCGGAAGATTCCGTTTTCACGCGTCTTGTATATCGACAGAGAGGATTTTCGCGAGGACCCGCCGAAAGAGTTCTTCCGCTTGGCTCCGGGCAGCGAGGTGCGGCTTCGCTACGCGTACATCATCAAGTGCGCCGATGTCGTAAAGGATGCCAAGACCGGCGAGGTGAGCGAGATCCGCTGCACTTATGACCCCGATACCAGGAGCGGCTCGGCGAAAAGCAGCCGCAAGGTCAAGGCAACGATACACTGGGTTTCAGCCGTCCACTCCATCGAAGCCGAGGTGCGCCCGTACGACCACCTCTTTTTGAAACCGGACCCGGACGACGTGGAGGAGGGCGCCGACTGGAGAAGTAACTTGAACCCGCATTCGCTGGAGACGCTAAAGTCCTGCCGCCTGGAGCCCAATCTGGCCGGCGCGACGCCTGGAATGCGTTGCCAGTTCGAAAGGCTCGGCTATTTCTGTGTCGATCCTGATACTTCTGAAGGTAAACTCGTCTTCAATCGGACGGTGACGCTGCGCGATCCCTGGGCCAAGATCGAGAAGGGGCAGAAGAAGGGGTAGAGCTTGAGCAAAAGGTCAGAAAATTTATCGGCTGAGGACGCTCGGCCTCTTTCGGAGAATTCCGTGCTCGGAAAACACGCCGGGTGACGTCAACAGTCGGGCAGAAGTCTTTCGATTACCTGCTTCAAGACATGCGGGGGCTCGGTCTTCCTTAAGAACTCCGCCATACCGGCTGCCATGGCCTTTTCTCTGAAGTCCTCGCCCCAGATGGTATAGGCGATGACGGGGATGTGGGCTGTCCGGGGGTCCTGTTTCAGCCTCCAGGTCGCCTCGATGCCGTCAATTCCGGGCAGACCGAGATCCATAATGATCAGATTTGGCCCTTCAGCCAACGCTTTGTTGATCCCCTCGAATCCGTCCCTCGCCTCAACAATCTCGTAGGCCATCGGTTGCAGCACAAAGCGGAGAATCTGCCTTAAGTCTTCGTGGTCCTCAACGATCAGTATTTTTTTCGGCATGCTATGGACGGCTCCTTCAGGCTATTCAATTGTTCCTGCTGGACTTAGCCGTCTGGACAGACGCATTTACTATGGCTTGTCCCCTCTCCACACCACCAACCAGAGGATCACCAAGCTGACCAGGACCACGAGAGCGAGTATCAATATGGCCAAGGGTTCTCCAGACGCCCTGCGTTTACTTAACGCACGCGGACCCTTGGGAGCACTACGGTGAAAGTGGGTCCCTTACCAGGCGCGGAGGTTCCGAGCGACCGGGATTTCTCGCTTTCTGGCTCGCTTTGCCATCGGAGCCTATGCCGGGAGCTATTGCTCTGGTTTTTTCTCATGCTCCCTCAGTCGCTTGAGCAGATCATCCAGGGCCGCAAGGAGCGCGTTCCTGGTGCGACAAATATAACGGGTGCGAAGCTGTTCCGTGATGATTTTCAGGTCTTCCTCAAGTCTTTTCCCCAGGAGAATGTCTCTGATGAATTCGTTTCCGTAAGGCGGCAAAGTTGTGCATGAAACCTCGACGATTTTTTTGGTTTCTTTTTCGAGCGCCAGGCCGAGACTTAAAATATCGTAGACGTGCTTGGCCGAGGTCTCGGCCGGCAGCCTCGCGTGTCCCACCACGTAGATCGTATCCCTCCCGCTCCTCATCCTTCTTCCCTCAAAGGGGCTCTTTCTTCTCGCGGCCATTCGAATAGCTCCCGAAAAAAAAGCCCCAAGCAATTTCACAGCTACGATGCTGAGAACGCTGGGGCTTCGTCACTGTTTGAGACAGGGAGTACCTGTCTCGGTGATAAGGCAGCGCCCGACCTTTCTCGGATGTAGAACCGCCCATCCGGAAAGACTTTGGAAACCTGACGCTATACTTCTCGCTGATGCTCTACACCCTACCCCTTGGATTGCAGCTTTTCACTTCTAAGCCAGTCCTCTAAGGCGTCGGAGTGAAAGCGCCATCTACCGCCGACCTTCTGTCCGGGAATCTTTTTTCCCCTGACCAGGCGATAGATGCTCTTCACGTGGAGCCGCAGGTATCGTGCAGCCTCTTCGGCTGTCAGGACCTCAGCCCTGGCCCTTGGCATAACCCGTTCCTTTCTTTTTCAGACCGTAGCGGCATTGTATCCGAACAGTCGCTGGGGCTAGCTTGACGGGCTTATACTCCCAAAATAGCAAAAACGGGGCCGGTTGTGTACTAAAATTCCTTTTTGTTACTTTCGGCGCAATTCCCCATTATTTTCAGCCGGTTTGATCTTCTGGCGCTTCATAACGGAAAATACCAACATAAACCAATTCGCCTGGCGGTACATAAATGTACCGGTCACAGGACAAAACTGAGCCAAGCACAACGGCGGCTAAAGGATCGGGCATGAACCGGAGCTTACCTCGCGAAGAGCAGAAATCTGATTTCAGCCAATAAGGGTTAAGCTATCCCATTTCCGGCCGGACAGGTTTTTTTGGCATCCGCAGAGTGGAAAAGCAGCCTCGTCCCTTTTGTTTACCGGGCCGTGCTTCAAGGGGAATTTTGTATCATCGGCTCCCGTATGGCCGTGCATTGGCGGGGTTGAAACGTTTTACCTTGATCTGGTCGCTATGCAGGCGGGCTTGAGCGGCATCGTAACCGGCCTGCATTTTCAGGAGCAGATCCATACTGACGCCAAAAGCCTTTTCCAAGCGAAGCGCCATCTCGGCGGTGACAGAGGCCTTGCCGTTGGTTACATCGGACAGCGTTGCGCGGCGAACGCCGAGAATTTCGGCCGCGCCGGTTACGGTCAAACCAAGAGCTTTGATTATCTCCTCCCGGATGTTGCGCGGCGAACGCCGAGAATTTCGGCCGCGCCGGTTACGGTCAAACCAAGAGCTTTGA
Organism: Deltaproteobacteria bacterium; assembly: GCA_016183075.1. Taxonomy (GTDB): domain Bacteria; phylum Desulfobacterota; class Binatia; order UBA9968; family UBA9968; genus 2-12-FULL-57-22. The sequence continues at coordinate 5,009 of JACPFH010000156.1, forward strand.
TTATCTCCTCCCGGATAATTTCGCCCGGATGGGGCGGGTTCTTCATAGCCATGGGTTATTCCTCCTAATGATAATCCTCAAAATTCAGATCGGTGACGGCGTTGCCCTGAAGTCTGAAAGTAATCCGCCAGTTGCCCGTTACAGTTATCCCGTATTCGCCCTTCCGGTCGCCTCTAAGCGGATGGAGCTTCCAGCCAGGCATAGTCGCCACTTGCGATAGGTTGTCGGCAAACTCCAGGGCAGCCAGGATCGCCTTGATCTTCCTGATAGAATGGGCAGGCACGCCGCTCGGGTCGTCATCTTCGTAAAGGCGCCTGAGACCCTTGTGCCGGAACTTCCCGATGATCACGATGCATTGTACGGCATTACCGTAGACCGGTCAA
>JACPFH010000085.1 GCA_016183075.1 Deltaproteobacteria bacterium
CATCCATCGGCTTGGATCCGGTCTTCAAGAGCTCGCCGCGTTTGAGCAAGTTTTTCAGCCGGAACTCAAGTGGATCGATTCCCAACTGCTCGGCCATGATGTCCATGTGGGATTCCAGGGCCCAAATCGACTGTGGCCCTCCGATCGAGCGAAAAGAACCGGCCGGGCAGGTGTTGGTGTAAACCGCGAGGGAATCGATCTTGTAGTTGGGAATCGATCCACTCGAGTTCCGGCTGAAAAACTTGCTCAAACGCGGCGAGCTCTTGAAGACCGGATCCAAGCCGATGGATGCTGACCTGCTGCTCGATCTTAAACAGGTCGCCGCTCAAGTGAACTGGAACGGTTCGGCCAAGCGGAAGGCAGGCAGCGGTGCGGGCCTTGCGGTGGGAGTTACAGATTCGGAAGCGATCCCGGTCTCCACCGCCATCGTGCGCTTATTGGCCGACGCGAGCGTCATAGTGATGTCGGGGAGCACGGAAGTGGGCCAGGGAACGCGCACTGTGCTCTGTCAGATCGCTGCCGAGGAGCTCAGCGTGCCGCTCGAAACGGTCACGATGCATGCCACGGATACGAACGTTACGCCGTTTGACCGCTCCACGGGAGCAAGCCGCTCAACCACCGTCATGGGCACGGCCGTGCGCGCGGCCGCCGCCGATCTTCGCCGCCAGCTCGCCGAGATCGGGGCCGAGATCCTGAAAACCAAACCGGAAGACATCGTCCTGAAAAACGGCGAAATGATCGCCGGAGAATACCGGTTGGCCTATACTAAAGCGCTGCACACCTATTTTGGCATGCCCGGCGGCGAGCTTATCGGCCGCGGCTACTGCCGCCCCGGCGGGGGCATGTCGCCGATCTACCCGCTTTTCTGGGAAACCGGTCTGGCAGGCGCCGAAGTGGAAGTGGACACGGAGACGGGGGAGATCAAACTCGGGAAATTCGTCAGCCTTGCCGATGTCGGCAAGGCCATCAACCCGCCGCAATGCGAGGGGCAAGACGAGGGCGCCGCGATGATGGGGATCGGCCATACCCTGTTCGAATCTCTCGTGTATGACAACGGCCAGCCGCTCAACCCCAACCTGATCGACTACCGGGTGCCCAGCTTTGCGACCCTGCCCGCCGAATTCGAAACTATCCTGGTGGAAAATCAGGATGGTCCGGGCCCGCACGGCGCGAAAGGAATGGGCGAGACCGGGATCGTGGCGCCTGCGCCTGCGATCGCCAATGCGGTAGCCCGCGCCACCGGAGCCCGCATCCGTACCCTCCCGCTAACTCCTGAGCGGGTGTGGCGCGCGCTGAACAACAAGCAATAGAGCTGTCGGCAATCAGCCATCAGTAAGACGCTGAAAGCTGACCGCTGACAACTGACGGCTCTTACCTACTCGTCGAAGATCTTGATGCCGGCGGCTCGCTCGATTGAGCGGCCGAAGAGGTACTTCATTTCCGGTCCTTCGAAGGGCGGCTCCTTGAGTTTCTTTCCCACCCGCTCGACCTCGAGCACAACGAACTTGTGACCGGGCACGAGCACAGCCGCATCGAACTCACGCTTGAGGACATCCAGCGAATCGAAAAAATAGACCCGCTCGATTCCCATGGCTCGCGCCATGGCGGCATAGTCATTGGCCGCGGCGTTGGGAAGACGCACCTCGTAGGTTGATCCATAGCATCGGTTGGAGACTAAAAAATGAGTCAGATTGGATAGATCGATCTGCCGCTCAACCATGAGCATTCCCGGATTCATGCAGAAAGCGCCGTCGCCGGTAAACGCCCAGACCGGAAGCTTCGGGACACCGAGCGCCAGGCCGGCCCCGAACATCGAGGCAAGGCTCATCGAGGCCTCGAGGTAGAAAACGTTGTCCCTGTCGTGGGTTACCTCCCACCACATTTCGGAACAATTGCCCGCGGACGTGATCACGAGCTGGTTGGTCCTTCGGCCGGCGAGATATTCAAAGCATTCCCGAAAGTTCATTGGGCTTCCTATCGCCTATTGCGTATCTCCTGTTCAAAGTTCAAGGTTCCGGGTTCAAGGCTCACATTGAACTTTGAACGTTGAACCTTGAACGCTATTGTCTGTTGCCTCTCAGGACGGAGCGGGTGAATCCGACTACCACCGGACGGCACAGCACCCGCGACTGCTCGTAGGCTTTGGAGATCAAGGATACCTTCTCCGGGCCGTCGACAACAACGTAGGGCATGCTCATCGATTCCATGAGCGGCAACAGATACAGAGCATTGGAGACATGGTACTTGGCGCGGTCTCCGAGACCGCCGCGCAGCGTGACGAAGATGAGTAGCGGGATCTGATAGGTGTAATTGATCTTGGTGATCGCGTAGATGCAGGTCATAAAGCCGGAAGCTCCCATCAAGGCGAGCGATCCGGTCCCGCCAAAGAACGCCCCTGAGCACAAGCCGATGGCCGATTCTTCTCGATTGACCGGGATATGAATGAACCTTTGATCCCGATCGAATGACTCG
>JACPFH010000157.1 GCA_016183075.1 Deltaproteobacteria bacterium
ATCTAATTTCCCGTCCGTGCGGGAGCTCTTTTCGACGCGAGAGACGCGGCCATTTTCATAGAAGGCGCGGTAAGTCACGCGCCCATCTCCTTTTTGGTCGCGCTCTTCCCTGGCCAGCTTGTCGCCTTCGTAATAGTAGACGTTATCCGGTCGCCCGCTCCCGGTGGTGTCCACGTCGCGTCGCACCAGCTTCCCATCCTTGAAATAGCTCCACGTGTCGACTCTCCCATCGCCTTGGGTAGCTTCTTCCTGGCGCACAATCTCGCCGGGCCTCAGGGGATTATAGTAGATCCATAGATCGGGAATGCCGTCCCGGTTGAGGTCCTTAATTTCGACGTTTTTGAAAGGGCTGCCGGATGGGGACGATGTGGATTCTCTCTTGCTGAGCACGGCGACCGAAGTGACTTCTCCCTCGCTGCCATCTTGCACGGGGGATTTTTTTTCTCGGTCAGCGGGGGGAGGAAGCGGAGAGCTTGGCTCTATCTTCTTGTTCTCCGAGATCTGAGGACCCTTGCCCACCTGCCCGTCAAGCTCTCTCTGTCGCTCGATTTCCCGCTCGATTTGGGCCTCGAGCTCGCGGTCTTTAGCCTGTTCGGTTTGCATCTGGGCTTGGAGGGCAGTGTAATGGGCGTCGGCGGTTAAAAGGCCTGCAATGAGGCCGATAACCAGCCCCCCTCCAGCGCCGAACGGGCCGCCTACGGCACCTCCCATAGCCACCCCTTCCATCATCTTCTGCCACACATACTCCGTGCGCCGCGCGCCGCTCACCTGGGGTTGGCCGCCGGGGGGAGGAACGTTAAGTGGCTGGGAAGGAGGCGGCGTGCCGGGCTGCTGAGAAGGCACTGACGGAGAGTTTGGCGGGAGCTGAACCGGGACGGGCTGGCAACTTCCGAGGAGGAGGCCGGCGAAAATGACCGAAACCGCCGTGAGGGAGCTTATCATGCCCGCCTTTCTGTCAAGTCATCTTACATCTTATCGGTTTTGGATTCGAGGCTTCCCGGAGCGGCGATCTTTCGGTTCCCTTGCGTGGCCGGATTGATCTGCGCGCTCATACTCCGAACCTCGTTGTTCACGGCACCAAACGGTTGCGGCGGCATTTTGGGCTCTGCTTCGGCTACCGGCTCCTGCCCTACGACCTGTTCGTCTTTAAAGAAATAGCGGGCGCCGATCTTTCCGTTGAAATTCAGATCCTCTTCCTGCTCGACCTTTTGCCCATTCCGGTAGGTCACCCAGACATCGACCCTGCGGTCACCGTTGGTGTCACCCTCCTGTCTCACGACCTGCCCTTGGTCGTAAAAGGTTCGCAAGTTAAAGTAGCCAGTTCCCGCGGTATCCTTCTCTTCGTAAACAAGCTCGCCGTTTTTAAAGACTTGTAGGGTATCCAGGTCGCCCTTGACCTTGCCGGCAAGCAGGCGTTTGGAGAGCTTTCCCTGCGAGTAGGTTTCGAGCAGATCGATCTGTCCGCTTGCGTGGGAGTTCTCCTCACGGAGCGCGAGCTGTTCACCCTCGAAATAGAGACGACGATCCGGCCTGCCGTCTCCGTTCAGGTCTTCTTCCTGGCGCACAAGGCGCCCTCCCTGGTAGTACCCCCAGAGGTCGATCTTTCCGGCATGCTCGCGATCGACTTCCTTGCGAACCAATTGGCCGTCTTGAAAAATGGAAAAAGTGTCCATTTTGCCGTCGCCGTTGGTATCCTGCTCGATGCGGATGACCTTTTCATCCTGGAAAGAAACGACGCGGTCGAACTGGCCGTTGTGCTTGGTCGAACGCCGCTCTTGGCTTGGCTTTCCTCCTTCATAGTACGTAACAAGGTCCGGCCTCCCATCGAAGTCCTCGTCCTGGTCAACCCGCTCAATCTCGCCTTTCCCATTGTAATAGATCCAGCGGTCCATCTTCCCATCTCCATTGGTATCCCTCTCCTGACGGATCGCCTGCCCCCGCCCGTCATAGAAGAAGCTCGCCACTGGCCGTTGGGCGCGCGCCGGCGCGTAAGCGGCAAGCAGGATAAAGAAAGACAGGTAAGCGGCCTTGTTCCGGCGCAAAAACGAGAGCGCCATTTTTAGACTAGTAGCTTTGGCCGAGCCGGTTGTCAATGTATGGGTGGCGCTGGTGGGGGCTGCCGGCTGGAAGATTATCTGAGCCGTCCGTTTTTGCCGAACCACTCGATGGTGCGTCTTAACCCCTCTGCCAGCGAAACCTGAGGGCTGACGCCCAGGATCTCGCGCATCCTATGGATGTCCGGGACGCGGCGCGGGATGTCTTCGTAGCTGGGGCCGTAGACCGACTCCTGGGAAACAAAGGTGACCGGTAAGCTCGAGCCGAACAGGCGATTCATGAGCATGGCCAATTGTTTGATGCTCACCTCTTCGTCCGAACCCACGTTGATGATCTTTCCGACCGCCTCCTCTTTTATACCCGCGGCGACCGTCGCCCGGATGGCGTCCTCGACATAGGTGAAGCAGCGGGTTTGCTCGCCTGTGCCGATTACTGTCAGCGGCGCGCCGCGCATCAACTGGCCGAGGAAGATCGTAATCACCCGGCCGACGTCCATCGTATCCAACCTGGGGCCGTAGACGTTAAAATAGCGCAGCACGACCACGGGGAGGCCGAGCTTGTGGTAGGCGAAGCAAAAGTGCTCTCCAACCGCCTTCGAGGTTGCGTAACACCAGCGGTCAATCTGGGTGGAGCCCAAGACCCGATCCCCGTCCTCTCGAAAGGGCACGATGACGCTTCTGCCGTAGACTTCCGAGCTTGAGCTGAACACCACTTTTTTGCGCGCCTTGAAGGCGATGGTCAGGACAGTCTGAATCCCGTTCACGTTCACATTCAGCACCTGGTATGGATCGCCCACGTAATGCTCGACGCCGACGACGGCAGCGAGATGGTAGACGACGTCGCACCAGGAAATCAAGCCGTCGAGGATCTCGCGGTTCAAAACGGAGTCG
>JACPFH010000158.1 GCA_016183075.1 Deltaproteobacteria bacterium
AAAAATTCCCTTAGCGGTCAGGTTCGCCAAAACCGAGGAGGCGCGGCAATTAATTCAGGCTGGGATTCATGATGTATCCGACGTGACCTACTCTTACGTTCTGCCCCCTGCCACGCCGAAGGAGCGCGTGCGCGTTCTTCGCCGGGCTTTCATGGATACCATGAATGATCCGGAGTTCGTGGCCGATGCCAAGAAGTCCAGATTAGGCGTAGATCCGCTGACAGGCGAAGAGTTAGAGAAGACGGTGGCGAGCCTCTTCAAACTGGATCCGACCATCGTAGCTCGGTTAGCGGAGGTTCTAAAGTAGCGTATGTTGACAACGCGTAAGGAGGATCAAAGTTGGCTGGCGAAACTGGACCAAGCATGATTCTGGAAGCGATGAAAGAGGCCGGTATTAACTTCGTCACCTCGTTGCCCGATCATAATCTTGCCAAACTTTTGGAGTTCGTGGACAAGGATCCGGACTTGAAACACGTTCCCCTGTGCCGAGAGGAGGAGGGAATCGGTATCTGCGCGGGGGCTTACATGGGAGGGAAGACGACGGCCATCATCATGCAAAACGGGGGCTTTCTGAATAGCTGTAACGCGCTGACCACCACGGCTTTGAACTTTAACATCCCGATCGTGCTCCTGATCTACTATGCGGGCGACATCGGAGATGAGGGCTTCTCGACACTCGGGAGTGTAACGGAGCCGGTTCTGCAAGGGCTTGGAATTCGCTGCTACGTGTTGCGCAAGCTAGAGGAGATCCGGGCCACTATCAAGGGCGCAACGACCCTCGCCATCGACTCAAGAAGGCCCGTCGCGGTGCTTTTAACGAAGGACGTTCTGGGGATGAGAAGATGAGAAGGTACGGGTGTTTACAAGCCATCGCCGAGGACGTCGGCGATGCGCTTGTCATCTGCACGGTGGGAGGCGCGGCTGCCCAGTGGAACGCCATAAGACCTGGCGATGGTAACTTGAGATGCAGGACGCTTGGGCTCGTATCTTCCATCGCCATGGGGTTGGCTTTGGCTCTACAGAACCGAATGGTCGTTGCGCTCGATGGCGACGGCGCTCTCCTGATGAACGCCTGCGCTCTACCAACTCTGGCTTGCCAAAGGCCAGGTAACTTGATCCATTTGGTTTTCGACAACGGGGTTTATGAGTCCTCGGGCTTACGGCCGACAGCTACCCTGAATGGAGCGGACCTGGTGGAGATGGCAAGAGGGGCGGGGATAAAGCATGCGTGTTGGGCCTCCTCGGTGGAAAACTTCAAGCAGGAATTTAATAAGGCCAAAGAGCGGAAGGCGTATTCGCTGATCGCCGCAAAGGTGGAAGCAGGCGAGGATTACCGGGAGCTTCCCGCCTTCGGCGTCGCCGAAGTAGAAAACGCATACCGCTTTATGAGGCACATAGAAAAGCTGGAGGGGATAAGGGTCGTACCGCTGCCGGGGCCAAGGCACTAGCCTTGATTCCCTCGAAAGCTCTTCGGGGGCCGAGCCATCAGGCTGCGGCCGATGGGTTTATGCCATGAGTCGTGCCGTTTGTAATCGGACGTCCTCAGCCTTCCTTCTCGTCCCCCTCGGGCTGTATAGCACGTGAGAGATTACGAATGAGGAGATTCGACTGTCTTAAGGCCATAGCGCCCTTGGTTGGCGACGCCCTTGTCATCACCATCGGAGGCGGAAGCGCAACAGAGTGGACTCACTTGCGCCCGGGCGAGGGGAATCTGCGATCCCGAACTCTAGGGTTGGTTCAATCGATTGCTTTGGGCCTTGCTCTTGCTCTTCCGAAGCGCCAGCTGCTGGCCATTGACGGTGACGGGGCCCTTCTGATGAACCTGTGCGGCCTTCCGACCCTGGCTCGGGAAAAGCCGTCGAATTTGATTTACATGGTTTTTGACAACGGGATCTACGAAGCCTCGGGATTGCGTAAGACGGCAACCGCTGAGGTGGCCGATCTGATCGCTGTGGCCAAGGGGGCGGGGATCGGGGAAGCGGTTTGGGTTTCATCTCCCGAAGATTTTAAGAGCAGAGTGCTCGAATCCATGCGTCAACGGAAGTTCGCTTTTATCGGCGCCAGAGTAGAATCGGGTCCTGAATATGTGGCAGAATTTCGCAGCCTCCCTCGGTTCGATGTTTCGGAGGTGGAAAGCGCTTATCGAATGATGCGGTATATAGAGAAAACCGAAGGAATCCGGGTCGTACCCCTCCCGGGTCCAAGGCATTGAAAACGGGACGATAGTCAATGGTCAATCGTAATTGGTCAATCGTCGATGAGTTACCATCCGTTACCTCGTTACAATGGCTCACTGTAACGAATCGTAACGCAGTAGCGACGCGTAGTAACCCTATTGACCAATAACCAATGACTGTTGACCGCTAACTATTTTAGAGATGCAGATCGATATCGAGTTTAATTCCGGAGCCCAGTTGCCAATGGATGCGATCCCGCACTTGGCCAGGCTTGCGGAGACGCATGGTTTTGGCTGCGCATGGGGCGGGGAAGCGAACAATAAAGACCCGACGGTCATGCTCGCGTCTGTCGCCGCCGTCACCAGCCGCCTTCAAGTCGGCTCCGCCGTGTACCATATCTTGGGTCGAACTCCGGCCACCCTTGCGCTTCAAGCCGTTGGTCTCGACGAGCTGTCTGGCGGACGCTTCCTTCTAGGCATCGGTTCTTCCAACGCAACGATTGCCAGGTGGCACGGGCTCCCCTTCGATCGTCCCCTCAGCCGTGTGAAGGAATACGTGGAAATCGTCCGCGCGGCAATGAGAGGAGAGAAGCTTCAATTCTCGGGACGATTCTTCTCTTGTGAGGGATTCAAGCTGGCCTTCAAGCCTTCCTCCAGAACGATCCCGATCTACCTTGCGGCCTTCGGTCCGAAGATGAGCCGGTTGGCAGGAAGTCTGACAGACGGAGTCTTGATCAATATGGCGAACCCGAACGAAATCCGTCGCATCGTTGGGGAGGTTAAAAGAGGGGCGGAGGAGGCGGGAAAGAACCCCGCTGGTCTGGAGATTATCTGTAAGGTTCGCTGCTCGGTGGCGCCGGATTACGCGCAGGCCCGGGAGGCGCTAGGGCGCACGCTTACTTTCTATGTGCTGGCGGACTACTACCGGGATCTTTTGACTCGTATGGGGTTTGGCAAGGAGGTTGAGGCGATGCGGGCGGCGTGGAAAAGCGCCGGCTTCCATGTCGCCAGAGGGCTGATTACGGATC
>JACPFH010000159.1:0-1381 GCA_016183075.1 Deltaproteobacteria bacterium
GCGGAGACGAACTCACCCTGCTTGATCATGCGCAGCAAATGGTCCAATATTCCCGGATGGATCGGCGCCAGGGTTTCCTCCAACCATTTCGACTTGATTTCCTCGACGATATTCTCCGGATTATAAAATATCTCTGCGAGTCCCGGCGCCAGGGGGATCAAAATCCTGCCCAGAAAGGGACCGTTCAACGAAAGAAACGCTTTCTTTAGCAGCGGACTTTCCTCCAGCTTGAGGAGCCTTTTCATCGGCGCCTGCTCGGGATGGTCGAAGGTGACCGGAGCCCCAATGGCCACCAGCGCGGCCAACCCCGAGCCGCCCTTTTTTTCGACGTAGCCATAGGCAAGCAAAGCGCCCATATCATAACCGATCCACCTCACTTTCGCGCTCCGGCTCTCTTCGCGGACATAGCGGATGACCGCTGAAAGGTCCTTGTCGATCATATCGTCCAAAGTCCAGCTTTTCGGGCCCCCCTTAAGCGGATCGAGGCTCCGCCCGATCCCACGAAGAGAAAGGTTCCAGACATCGAACCCCTCGCGGGCCAGATACCGGCCAAGGCTGTATTCCTCGTCCAGGTTCAAAAAAAGATTGTTGACGAAAAAGCCGTGACTCAAGACCACCGGAACCCGGTAGCGGACCGTGTTGCCGGGGCGCAGCCGCTCCAGCGCCAGCTCGAACTTCTCAGTCGTGACGGCCCAGTGCATCTCGCGCGAGACGAACGGCGTCTCGCCGCAAAGGCCGCGGGAAACCGGGAAGGAAAGAAGGGAAACAAAAAGGAGAAGAACTCTCAAACGAAAGAGGCGCGCGCGGGCACAAAAAAGAATCCTTCGTCCGTCCACGAAACACAAGCGGGCGGTCAGCCGCCGCCCCGACGCATCCTAACCGCGGGAACGGCGTTCGGCCACTTCACGCGGCCACATCGTAAAGCGACGGGAGTTTCAACGCCTGCCGCATGAGGTCCATCCATCCATGCAGGTTCTTGTACTCGTTTGGGACCTCGTATTTGGCGACCGTGTAGAGATAGTGAAGCTGGGTGAAGATCGCGATATCGGCCAGGGTCATACGGTCGAAGATAAACTTTTTTCCCTCAAACAGAAGGTCCAGGCTCCGCAAGTGAACGGCGAGCTCTTTCTCCGCCGGCTGGCGCGCCTCGGGCGTCTCCGCCCGACGGACCATCAAGACCGCACGATTCAAATCTTCATCCGCCCAGTCTTCCAGCATCAAGCAAAGCCCTCTGTCGGACGGTTGGCTGGGATAGATGCTCGGCTGCGGATATTTCTCTTCCAAAAGGGCCGAGATGTATGTCGAATCGATGGTGCATTGCCCGTTGTAGTCCATCACCGGAACTTTTCTCTGCCCGGAGTACTCGATCAGCGACTTGCGC
>JACPFH010000159.1:1445-2012 GCA_016183075.1 Deltaproteobacteria bacterium
GATGGCGTAAGGAACTTTTTTCATGGCGAGAACGATTCTGACCTTCTCGCAAAACATGGATGTCTGCGACTGAAAGAGCCGTATGGTCATGGACGAGTCTCCTCTCTTCCGTTTCTTACCCCCAGCTTATAAAACGACCGGCAAAGAATATCAATGTCCTTCCACGCTCGCGCAGGAGCGGCGGAGAGGAACTCCCAAAAGGTGGGCATGCGGATCTCCGAACTGGAAATATGTCCAATCCACCAGGACGCACTCGATTGCAAAAGTTCTAGGCCCGGACTTTCCCATAAGTCGCCACGATTTTTCTCGACCGCAAAAAGCCGTAGCCTACCATGGCTGCGGTCGGCACCGCAGCTAGCGCAGCGAGCGGCTCACTAGGAATGAACACGGCGGCCAGCGAGCACAATGTAAGAGCGGATCTCAGCACGAAGTCAAGGTATTTGTTATCGCTGTACTCACCATGGACGCTGCAGATCAATCCCAGGGTGCCCACGAGCACCAACAAAAATGCCAAGAGTTGCTGAATGCCCGGCTCCACCACCAGCTCCGGGCGCGTAAACACGCCGC
>JACPFH010000197.1 GCA_016183075.1 Deltaproteobacteria bacterium
AGTCTTACGGTATCGTGGGTTTAAATGATTTGGGGGGCTGAATTTTTGATTACCTCGGAGCCGTCAATAAAACTTAGAAAGGATCGGACCAACATGAAGCGTGCACTATCGTGGGGTCTCGTTGCCGCGCTCGTCGCCGCGGCCTTTGTCGCGGTGCCGTCGTATGCGCAGCAGAAGGAGTACGAGCCGCACGTCGGCCAGGCAGGAAAGGATGTAATCTGGGTGCCGACGCCTGAGGACGTTGTCGATAGGATGCTGCGCATGGCGCAGACTACGGCGAACGACTACGTCATCGACCTCGGCGCCGGCGACGGCAGGATCGTCATCGCTGCGGCGAAGAAGATTGGCGCGCGGGCCCTCGGCATCGAGTACAACTCGAACATGGTCAAGCACGCGCAGGGCAATGTGGAAAAGGCGGGAGTCGCGGACAAGGCGCGGGTCATCGAGGGGGACATCTTTGTCAGCGACTTCAGCCAAGCCACTGTGCTCACGATGTACCTGCTGCCGGAGCTTAACCTCAAACTGCGGCCGCGGATCCTCACTATGCGGCCGGCGACGCGCGTGGTCTCGCACTCCTTCAGCATGGAAGACTGGGAACCCGATGAGGTGTCTGTCATTGACGGTCGGACTGCCTACCTGTGGATCGTGCCCGCCAATGTAACGGGTACTTGGTCGATGGAGCTGACCGGCGCCGCCAACCCGCAAAGGCTTGATGTCACATTCGAGCAACGCTACCAGAAAATCAGCGGCACCGTGGCGCTCGGCCCGGTGCGGGCGGGACTGCGCGAGCCGCGGCTGCGCGGCTTCCAGATCACCTTCAGCTACGTCGACAACAACGGCGTGCGCCGTGATCTCAGCGGGCGGGTTGTCAGCGGCCGCATGGAAGGCTCGTTTCGCGCTGACAACGGCCAGGAAGGCCGCTGGACCGCGACAAAGCGTTAGTTACAAGGAACTCCCCGATCAGAAAGCTGTTCCGCCTACGCGATGAGCTTGGGACTGTCTCCGAGGCAGGGATAGACATTTCCTCCGCGTCGACGTATGGAGGGTCTGCTTTAGTTCGGTGAAGGAAGGGTCAAAAGTAATTCCTCGCTTTTCTGAGTTTCTATCCGGCACCACAGACCAGGCGAAACATGGGTCCATAGGCCGGACCCTCGACCGAGACTCGGCCGCCCGATTGACACTTGGTCACGCCCGGCTAAGCCGGGCGATGAAATGATAGAGACTTGCCGGTTAAGAATTGTCGCTGCTGAGGAGCAGATCGATACCGCTTATCAACTGGCCACTGCTGAAGGGTTTGGTGATATAGTAATCGGTTCCCATCTGGTATCCCGCGAGGATATCGCGATGTTGGTCCTTCGCCGTCACTAAGATAACGGGAATGGAAGAGGTATTGTTCGCGCCTTTGAGCCGGGCCAAAACCTCCAGCCCGTCCATATCCGGCATCATAACGTCGAGAACGATAAGGTCCGGCCTTTTCACCTCCAGCCGCTTGAAAGCTTCCGCGCCACTGTATACACACTCAACCGCGTAGCCATCGACTTCCAGCATCTTTTTCACCACATCTACGAAATCGGTATTGTCGTCGACTACCATGATTGTTTTTTTGCCGTTCTTGACATTTTCCATTTCAATCCCCCCGGTTGGGCTTTTGTCCAACCCTGCCAGTTTTTCCAGCTTACCGGACTGGACCCATTGATGCCGTGTGCTAAAAATATGCCAAAACCCACGAACCGCTATCCGAGTGGTAAAAACTCACAGAGAAACAAGCAATTAAGAAGAGGGAAAAGGAGACGATAGGGGTTGAACTTGGCAAAATGACAAAAAACGCCATTCCTCAAGACCATCTGCCGGCACAGCAAGAGCCAGCCGGAGATAGAATAGCGAATCTACGGCACCGCCGCGAGCCGTTCTCCATGCGGCTCCTTGAGGAACACCCCAAGGCCCACGATCCCTATTAGGACTGCGCCCCCCAGCGCCTGCCACGCCACCGAGTAAGAACCGGTCGCATCGACAAGATAGCCGAACAGCGGAGTGCCGAAGATGGCCCCGATCGAATTGACCGAGATCACGAACCCCATCGCAGCGCCAGTCCGCGCTTTGCCGGCGATCTCGCCGATCAATGCGTAAGAAACTCCCTGATAACCCACCATGCAGATGCCGGCGACAAAGATTAGCGGCGCGATGATAGCGATGCCAGTGCCACCGGGCATGAGGCTTAGGAGCAGGGTGATCACGGCGGACAGCGCCCCGACCAGAATCAGGACGACTTTACGCCGCCCTTTAAACAGCCGATCGCTGACGACACCCCAACCGATCCTGCCGATCATCGCTCCCGCCTGCGTTAAGGCCAAGGCTCGGCTTGCCCAGTAAGCCGAGAGCCCCATCGCTTCTTTGAGATAGAGGGGGAGAAAAGTGATGAGAGCGGTCCCGAGGCTTACGTTGAGCAGGCGCCGCACGCCGAGCCGGTCGCGAACTTTTTCGGCGACGCGAGGAGAAGCATCGGGATTGTCCCGCTCCTCTCGTGGGTCGCGCCACAAGGCCCAGAACAAAAATCCAAAAAGAAAGTTCATCGCCCCGAAGCCCGCCAGCGCGCCGCGCCACCCCACCCAGAGCACCAACGCAGGCCCAAGTAAGGCCGCAAGCACGCCTCCCGCGGGAACACCCGTCTGCTTGATCCCCATCGCCGTGGTACGCTCATCGCGGTAAAACCACGCCATCACGCCTTTGGTCGACGCTGGGTTGAGGAAGCTGTACCCCAGGCCTGCGAAAAAGAACGAGCCAAAGGCCCAGCCGAAGGAAGGCGCCAACGCAGCGGCAGTCGTGAACAGCCCCAAAACCACGTGGCCGTTCAGCGTAGTCGCGCGAACCCCGAGCCGGTCCGCAAGCCATCCGGCGGCGAAGGAGGGCCCGGCGATACCCGATTGAGATACAGCTGATAGAACGGCGCCAGGGTATTGATGCCGTACTGCCCCACCCCGCCCATGATATGCGAGACGCTGATGAGAGCCAGGATGGTCCAGCGAAACCTGTCGCGATCAGCCATCGAATGGGACCTCGCTCCTCAAGCAATCAGTCAAATACCGTGAGCGAATAGGGCTCGACATCGACAAAGGCTTCGACAACGCTCGGGCCCTTGAGGTTCAACCCCCAATCGATGGCCTCTCGTAGCGCCCGCTCATTCCTGACGGCGCGGCAGGGCACCCCAAAGTAATGCGCCGGGGAGTCTGGCGGGTCACCCAAGTAAACCCCCGAGAGGCCGTACCCTTTGCGCTCCTGTTTGATCTTCATCAGGCTCAACCATCCATCATTCAACACGACGACAGGCACGGCCACTCCGAGCCGCCTGGCCATAGCCAACTCGCCGACCGTCATCTGAAAACAGCCGTCGCCCACGACCGCCACGACGGGCCGGTCGGGATAAACGAGCTTTGCCGCGTACGCCGCGGGCATGCCGTAGCCCATCGAGGACCAACCGTTCGTGGCGAGGCAGGTCCAAGGAGAATCGGTCCGCCATTGGGTCGCGATTTGATGCGTGTGCGCGCCCACATCGTAGACGAGGATCCCTTCCGCGGGAAGTTTGCCCCGCAGGATGTCCAGCGCCCGATGCGGAGCCAGGCCGCGACAAACGGGGCGAAGAGATCGGTCCAGGGCCTCGCGGTGCGCCGCGAGCTCGGCGGGGGACCAGTCATTCGGCCGCGGGGACAAATTATCATTGATGCTTTCGATCGCCCGATCAAGATCACATGCCTTATTAAACAGAAGCGACAGCTCCATCCCGACCTCCGCGGCCTCGGTGCTCACATGGATCACAGCGGTGCGCCCTACCCACTCTTCATAGTTGATTTCAATCGGGTCGTAGCCCACCGCGATGATCAAGTCGGCGTTTCGGATAAGACCCTGCACGTCGGTCCTTCGGGCACGACCGATAACGCCCGCCCAATGGGGATGGCTCTCAGGCAGGAAACCCTTGGCATGAAGGGTCGAGACGAATGGAATCTTTTGGGTCTCGACAAAACGCAAGAGCTTGCGGGCCGACGGACATCGCGTACACCCAAGGCCGGTTACCAGCAGCCGCCGGCGGGTCCG
>JACPFH010000164.1 GCA_016183075.1 Deltaproteobacteria bacterium
CCAAGGAATGAGTTTGGCGTCAAGCGTCCGTTGCTTTTTGCGTAACGTTGACTCTTAGCAAGCTATGTGGTTAGAAAGGGCGAGTCTTGTTTGGGGACAGCACTTGACCATTCCCGCCTTTGAACTCTTACGACCGCGATCCCTCGCCGAGGCGAGCGAGTTGCTGTTGAAGCACGGCGACGATGCCCGCCTGATCGCCGGCGGAACCACGCTGGTGATCCTCATGAAGCAACGCACTGTCTACTATCCTTATTTGATCGACCTTCAGGGAATATCCGGGATCGACCATATCACCGCCGACGGCGACGGAGTTCGCATCGGCGCGATGGCAACCCAGCGTGCCGTGGAGACCTCGTCGGTCGTTCGCCGTTCGTTTCCGGCTCTGGCCGACGCCTTCGGCAAGATCGGGAACGTCCGCGTGAGAACGACAGCAACAGTGGGAGGGAACCTGGCGTGCTCCTGATTTTGGGCGCCGATCTCATCTTATCGGGTCCCAGGGAAACGCGGACTGTGCCGATCAAAGATTTTTATCGCGGCCTGTACGAGACTGCATTGAAACCGGGAGAGATCCTGGCCGAGGTCAAGGTTCCACCGGCGCCGAAAGGAAGCCGAACCCTTTACCTCAAATACAGCTCGCTGTCGGCCAACGACTGGCCCTGCCTTGGGGTGGCGGCCCTCTTTAGGGGGAGCGGCAAGCGGTGTGAAGATCTCAGGCTCGCCGTCGGCGGGCTTGCGGACAAACCGCTTCTGGTCGAAGGAATGGAATTGGCCCGCAATGAAACGGTCACGGACAGCCTGCTGGACCAAATCGCGCTTATCGTCGATAAACAGATCTCTCCGATTTCGGATCTGCGCGGATCGGAATGGTACAAGCGCGAGATGGCGCGGGTATTCGTCAAGCGGGCAATCCGCGAGCTTGCGGAGGACAACCCTCACCTTTAATCCTCTCCCTATCTAAGGGAGAGGATAAGAGCGAGGTTGAAGAAGTTAACTCCAACCCTCTCCCTTAAGGGAGAGGGAAGGGTGAGGGTAGAGAATCCAAGGGACTATGTATGGCTGATTTTTCAGTCGTGGGGCAGTCGGTTTACCGCAAAGATGCCACGCAGAAAGCCACCGGGCAGGTCCTGCACGTGGGCAACATCGAGATGCCCGGAATGCTCCAGGTCGCCGTCCTGCACAGCCCTTACCCGCATGCCAGGATAACTCGCATCGACAAAACGCGCGCGCAAGCGCTTGGCGGCGTTGCCGCCGTCCTCACAGGAGCCGACGTCGCCGCGATGCCGGGCGTGGAACCGTACTATGGCCCGGCTTTTCGCGACCAGCCCATTCTCGCCATCGACCGCGTCCGCCATATCGGAGAGCCGGTTGTGGCCGTTGCCGCGGCCGATCGCCGCCTCGCAGAAGACGCTCTCCAGCTCGTCGAGATCGAATACGAGCCGCTGCCGGCCGTGCTGGACGTCATCGAGGCAGTAAAACCTGAAGCTCCAGTCCTGCATGAGAAGCTACGCCCTGCGGGGACTTTCGCCGACCTCGCGCATGTTCGAGCCGGACAGAGCTCCAACGTCTGTTACCATTTCAAGCTGCGCAAGGGAGACGTGGAAAAGGCGTTCGCCCAAGCCGACCGAGTCTTCGAAGACACCTTCCGCTCGCCGCCGGCCCAACACGTGCCCATGGAGCCCCACATTACGCTCGCTTACCTGGACGAAAGCCAGAGAATCAATGTCTGGTCGGCGACCCAGACCCCTTCCTACGTGCGCACGGAGCTTTCGGCGATCTTCAGTGTGCCGATGAACCGGATACGGGTTCGGGTCCCTTACCTCGGCGGCGGCTACGGCGCCAAGCTTTACGCCAAGCTGGAGCCTCTGGTTACCGCGCTCGCTCTGGTCACGCGCCGGCCCGTCCGTTACGCTTTGACCCGAGAAGAGGAGTTCGTGACGATCACGAAACACGGCGTGGTCGCCAAGCTGAAAACCGCGGTGAAGAACGGCATGATCACAGCGCGGAAGTGCGAAGTGTATTGGGATACGGGCGCCTATGCCGAGATCGGCCCGCGCATTGTGCACAAGTCCGGTTACACGTCGGCCGGTCCTTACCGGATGCCCAACGTGTGGATCGACGGCTATTGTGTCTACACCAACAAACCTCCCGCCGGAGCGTTCCGTGGCTTCGGCGTGCCCCAGGTCATCTGGGCCTACGACTCGCAGATGGACATCATCGCGCGCGCGCTGGGAGCCGATCCGGTGGAGTTCCGGCTGCGGCACGCTCTGGATGAGGGAGAGGAGTTCCAGCGTCAACATTCTGAGCAGCACCGTGGAGATGGGCCAGGGCGCGGAGACCATGATGGCCCAGATCGTCGCGGAAGAGCTTGGGGTCGGGTTTGAGCAGGTGCACATCGTGCAGCCAGACACCGATATCACGCCCTACGACACGATCACGGCGGGAAGCCGCTCGACCTACCACATGGGGAATGCGGTCCGCATGGCGGCCGCCAAGATCAAAGCTGAGCTCGCCGCCGTCGTCGCCGCCAAACTGGAGGTCAATCCGGAAGACCTGGTCGCGCGAGACCGGCGCATCTTCGTGCGCGGCAGTCCGGACCGGAGCATGACGATCGGCCAGGCCTTTCTTGCCAGGTTCGGCAGCCTGGGAACCACGCTTACCGGAGAGGCGATCTGCCAGACCACGGCCCTGCCCATGGATCCCGAAACCGGCCAATCGGAAAAATGCACGGAATATTGGTTTCCGTCAGCAACCGCAGTCGAGCTGGAAGTGGACAAGGAAACCGGGCAGGTGAGCATCCTCAAATTCTTCGCCGTCGGCGATGCCGGGACGGCGATCAACCCGAAGCATTGCGAGCAGCAGCTTTTGGGCTCGGCGATCACTCACCTGGGCCTTACGCTGTTTGAAGAAATGGTATTCGAAGAAGGCCGACTCCTCAACGGTTCGCTGCTCGATTATCAAATCGCCTCGGTCAAGGACATGCCGGAGGAATTTCGCTCCGTCGTCGTTCAGGTCCCGCACGAAAGCGGTCCTTTCGGGGCCAAAGGGGTTGGTGAGACCGGCGCGCTCACGGTTTCGGCCGCCGTCGCCAACGCCATTGAGGATGCTGTCGGGATACGCATCCGCGAATTGCCTATCACTCCCGAAAAGATACTGCGGCAGCTTTCAGCGGCGCGACGGGAGAAAGAGCCGGACACGAGGTCGTCATGAAGCGGGAACTGGCGTTCAGAATCAACGGTCGATCGGCCCAGCTTCAGGTTGAGGACGCCGATACCCTGCTCGAGGTTTTGCGCGACCAGCTAAAACTCTGGAGCGTCCGCGAAGGGTGCGGGGTGGGCGCCTGCGGAACCTGCACCGTTCTCATGGACGGAAAGCCGGTGAGCTCCTGTCTCCTGCTCGCTCGCCGGGCGGAGGGGCGGGAAATCCTCACCGTCGAGGGTCTGTCGGCCGACGGCCAGCTCCATGTCATCCAGGAAGCTTTCATCGAGGAGCGCGCCCTGCAGTGCGGCTACTGCACGCCCGGTTTCATCCTCTCCGTAAAGGCGCTCCTGGACGAGAATCCGGCTCCCACGGATGACGAGGTGCGTGAATTTCTTTCCGGTAACCTGTGCCGCTGCGCCGGTTATGGCGACATCATCCGCGCCGTTCGCGCGGCGCAAGCGAAGCGACACCACGGAACTAGAGTATAGCAAGCCACCGAGACCGCGCCCCTCTCGGCGCGCGCACGTTGACACGGGATTTAGGCCAGCATAGGATGGAGCAACGATCCGGTCAAAACCCTCGAAACCCGCGCACCAGCAATCGATAGGTAGAATCGCGATAGCGCGATAACAGGGAGGCCATAATGGCGAAGCAAGAAAAAGCGCTTGCTGCACAGAGCGAAGTTGGCGTGGCCGTCAGCACAGGCGTTGGGGCTATCCCACGGCGCAGGGGCGGTGTCTGGGCCGAGCCGATCCAGGACGTCGTTTTAAGGGTTGCCGGAGTGTTAGCGCTAGTCCTCGTCTGGTGGATTCTGAGCCTGATCTTTCCCCCAACATTGGTCCCCAAACCCATGGAGACCTTCGGTGAGGTCGCCGCGATCATCACCACTGGAGATTTCTTCTACGAGATGGGAGCCACGTTGCGCCGCGTTCTCGTCGGCTTTGGTATCGCCATGGTGGTCGCCATCCCGCTGGGCATCGTCATGGGAACGCTGAGGAACCTCGAGAGCTTCTTCGAGCCCCCGGTCATCCTCGGCCTCACGATGCCCGGGCTCATCTGGGCCGTCCTCATGATCATGTTCTTCGGTCTGACGGAGACGAGCGCGTACGCGGCCGTCGCGATAACGATCTGTCCCATGCTCGCGATCAGCATCTGGCAAGGCACCAAATCGATCGACAAAGACCTGGTCGATATGAGCAAGGCATTTCATGCGGGCCCCTGGTCGAAGGTCATGGATGTCATCATTCCCCAGCTCATATCTCATATTCTGGCTGCCATCCGTTACGGCTTGGGTCTGGCGTGGAAGGTCGTGGTCGTGGTCGAGATGTTCGGCTTCAGCAACGGCGTGGGCTATCAGGTGGTGCGCGGCTTCAACATCTTTTCCATGAAGGCGGTTCTGGCCTGGGCCATCACGTTTCTCGTGGTCATGATCGTGATTGAATTCGGTTTCATCGGTTGGCTGGAACGGACCGTAACGGCCTGGCGGCCAAAGATCGAAGCCTGGAGGCGGTAGATGGCATACGTTCGTGTCGAAAAAGCGGTGAAGTACTTCCCCCGCGAGGACGGCACGGACATGCTGGTCCTGGACGCTGTTTCCTTCGAAACGAAGGAATACGGGATCACCTGCCTGCTGGGGCCTTCCGGATGCGGTAAATCAACCCTTCTCAATATCATCACCGGCCTGGAGCACTTGGAACAGGGCCGTGCCGAGATCGTCTCGAATCACCGCGATGCGGGAAAGGACGCCCCTCGGCTCGGCTACGTCTTCCAGGACCCGCGACTGCTCAACTGGAAGCGGGTGGAAAACAATCTGATCTTCGCCCTGAAAGGAATGGGAATCCCGCGGCAAGAGTGGGATGAGCGTATCCACAAATATCTAAGTCTCGTCGGGCTGTTGGAATTCCGCAAGCAATTCCCGCTTTATCTTTCCGGCGGGATGCGCCAGAGGGTGGGACTCGCCCGCGGGCTCGTGATCGAGCCCGAAGTGCTGCTGATGGACGAGCCCTACAGCAAGCTCGACCACCTGACCGCCCGCAAGCTACGCGAGTACACGCTAGAAATCTGCGCCCGATTAAAACAAACTGCGCTTCTCGTCACCCACGACGTTGAAGAGGCTGCGTACATGGGTGACCGGACCGTCATCCTCTCCCCTCGCCCGGCCCGCATCACCGATATTCTCGACAACCCGCTCCCGCCGCTGGAACGAGACGTGGACGATACGCGCTTTATTCAGTTCAAAAAGAAGCTGCTTCAGTCGGTCATGAGACTCGTCAAAGAGGAGGTGTGACCATGAGGAAAGGGGTTTGGAGTATCCGTGCGGCCGTCGCGGCGACGGCTCTGTTTCTTCTCGCTGCCTCTCTACCCGTCACCCGGACAGCCCGAGCCGCAGAAATGCCCACCATTGAGGTGGGTCTGCCCAACGACGGAGTCTTCGGTTTGGGGGGACAATACCTCCTGGACAAGAAGCTCGACCGAAAAAACGGTTTCATCATGAAAGCGCGCTGGGCGGGAGTCCCCGAAGTCGAGCGCCTGCTGGCGATCGAAGCCATTCCTCTCGGGCTAGCAACCTCGGAATCGGCGTTGCGGGCCAACGCAAGGGGAATCGCCATCCGGCTGATACAACCCTTCATGACGCCGCACAACTCCGTGCTGGTGCGCAAGGACGCGCCCTACAAGAACATCATGGATCTCAAGGGCAAGCCGTTCGCCGTGCCCCCCGAGGTAACTTCCGCGTACAACAACTTCGATTACATCATGAAGAAGCAGGGTGTGGAGATCGAAAAGTACTTCCAACTGAAGAAGCTCGGGGCGGCGGGCATCAGCACGAC
>JACPFH010000172.1 GCA_016183075.1 Deltaproteobacteria bacterium
CAGGTGGAGGTCTGACATGAAGATTCCGGTAAGGCTCAAAGTCAACGGGGAAACTTATGACATTTCAATTGCTCCCTACCGAACGCTTGTCGACGTGCTCAGAGAAGAGATCCAGCTCACGGGCACGAAAAAGGGATGCGATGTGGGCGACTGCGGCGCGTGCACGGTCTTGCTCGACGGCAAGCCGGTAAATGCCTGTCTCATTCTCGCCGCTACGGTCCAAGATGCGGAGATCACAACCATCGAAGGGCTGACTCAAAACGGCAAGCTTCATCCCCTCCAGGAGGCTTTCATCAAGGAGGGCGCTGTTCAGTGCGGTTATTGCGTCCCCGGAATTCTGATGTCGCTCAAAGCGCTCTTCGACCGGAACCCGACGCCGACGCTGGAGGAGACCAAGTGGGCGATGGCCGGGAACCTATAGAATTCTGGACACCCCTGGAGTCGATATCCCTACCTTACGTGTCTCCACCTTCCATCCAGCACTGGCCACGACACGCAAGGGCCGTCCCCCGGGTCTTTCAGCAGCCCATGGGCTCTTTACGGCACCCTGCCCCACCGACGGCCCGCACACTTGCGCCCGCACCATCGTTCTTTTTGCCCTTTACAATACCCATGCCAAGCAGTAAATTCCCGCTCAGCGGTTTAGTCCAACACGTTCCTTCGACTACGCTCACGACAGGTTTATCCCCAATGCCGCTGCGGGGAATGCTGTCGAAATTTTCTTCCTCGTAGGCATCAGGCATAAAAAAGGGGAGGGTCAGGTCTTGTTTCTTGCTGTCCCCATCGGCCTACGTGGAGACGACGGGATATGTCGGGAAGCTAATTAGGTATAAGCGGCTTGACTATTGGGACAGGTGGAAGTACGTTAATCTGTACATATGGACAGGTTTCTAACAGCTACCGAAGCGCGCCAGCAGTTTTTGAAGCTGCTTGACGAGATAAAAGAGGGCGAACGGGTAATCATTACCCGCCGAGGCAAGCCCACCGCTGCGGTCATAGATTTCGAGCGACTACAGCTTCTAACCGAGCTGGCGAGGTTGTGGCAGGACCCGCAGTCTTTAGATCACATACGCAGAGCACATGAGGATCTTCGTGCTGGCCGCGTGCACCGCCTGAAAGGTGTCCCCACAGTTCGACGCCTTGTCGAGTTGGCGCGCAAAAAGGGCCTGCTAAAACCGAGTGGCTGAGCTTGCTTTCACCCAAGCTTTTCTGCGCCGCTCCTTTGAAGTCGAAAAGGTCGCTTCGACGACCGAGCTAGAGCTACTCGACAGAACCTTAGCTCGGATCGTGCAGAACCCGTATCTGCCGGAGCGTTTCCCCACTTTTTATGATCCACAGCATCCGACTTTCCTTATACGAGCTGATCCGTTTTTAATCGAGTTTGCGGTCGACGAAGAGGCCGACAGGATCACCTTCGTCAGCTTGTTCTATCGGCGGTAATTGTTGATTAGGGGACGTTGTTGACTGAGTTGACAAACTCTGCGCCCCGGCTACAAGCGGAGGAGTTTAGGTGCTGTCGGCTTGAAAAAGGGGTCAAGTCCGCTCTTAGCTCTTACTTAGAGGGAGTGCGCGATGTGATGAGGTGTCAGGCATGATATTTGTTATTCCGACATCCTCGCCGGGGAAATCGACGATTTCGACGCCACCCTCGAACAATTCCGTCAAATCGTTACCGACCGGGGTAAAGATGGAGTGACGAGAGAGACCGAGAATCGCAGGCAAGCGGCGATTACCTCGAATAGTTGACGTATCTGCTGTTTCTTAAGATGGCGGATGAGCGGACGTGAACGACGGTCCCCAGCGGCAGGCGGGTCAGACTGAGCCCAACCTTATAACCTACAACCTCTCCCCGTGAAGCTGTTCCCGCCACAAGCTGGATCATGGGTTCAACCTCTGCTGCCTTTTGCCCTTTACAATACCCATACCAAGCAGTAAATTCCCGCTCAGCGACCATGGCAAGAAAGTATTTGGCATTCGATATTGAAACAGCAAAGGACGTTCCGGGAACCGACTTTAACTGGCGACCCCATCGTCCGCTGGGTATAACGTGTGCAGCGACTCTACCGTGCGACGCACAAGAGCCAACCATTTGGTACGGCAAAACTGCCGGTGGAACTCCAGCGGGACGAATGTCCGCCGGTGAAGTCCGGGATTTAGTGAGCCACTTAGCCAAAATGGTCTCGGACGGCTACACCTTGCTTACCTGGAACGGCTTGGGGTTCGACTTCGACGTGCTTTCTGAAGAAGCCGGTGCCCTGGAGCAATGTCAGAACTTGGCCATGAACCATGTCGACATGATGTTTCATGTGTTCTGCGATCGGGGGTTTCCGGTGGCGCT
>JACPFH010000173.1 GCA_016183075.1 Deltaproteobacteria bacterium
CTTGCCAGGCTTCCCCGTGGTCCAGCGATCTGCCTTGATGATCGCACGCAGGACGGTCCACTCGGGGGCGTCCTCCCAGTCCATGATGTAGAGGTCAGCTCGTTCCCGGGCGAGAACCTCGAAGTCGTCGTCAAGGGATCCAGACTTCGGGTAGGCCTTGGCCATCGGGACCTGCGAGAGGCCGGGCAGGAGCGCGCTTACCGTGATGAAGACGTTAATCGGCTGAAGCGGTTCGATGAACGCGTACTGGAGCGGATTATAGATCCGTCGCATATGCCCCCCGACGCCGAGTATGTGCATGGGGAAAAAGGTCAAATTGAAAAAGATGTAGGTCAGCACGAAGTGCACTTTCGCCCAGGGCTCGTTCATCATGCGTCCGAAAAGCTTCGGGAACCAATAATAGATCGCTGCGAACATCGCGAAAATAATCCCGGCAACGACGTAATGGAAGTGGGCGACGATGTAGTAGGTATCGTGGATGAAAATATCCACCGGAGTGGATGCCATGAAGATGCCGCTCAAGCCGCCGATAACGAAGTTGGAGACGAAGCCGAGCGCGAAGAGCATGGGCGAGGTAAAGCGGATAGATCCGCCCCACAGCGTGCCGAGCCAGTTAAAGGTCTTGATCGCGGACGGCACGGCGATGACCATCGTCGATAGCATGAAGGCGGTGCCGAGCAGCGGGTTCATGCCGCTGACAAACATATGGTGACCCCAGACGACCCAGGAGAGAAAGGCGATAGCGATCATCGAGAAGGCCATGGCGTGGTAGCCAAAGATCGGCTTGCGCGAGAAGGTCGAAAGGATATCCGAAGTGACCCCCATGGCCGGCAACACCAGGACATACACCTCAGGATGGCCGAAGAACCAGAAGAGATGCTGCCAGAGCAGAGGCTCCCCTCCTCCTTCGGGGAGGAAAAAGCTGGTTCCGACCATGCGATCGAACAGCAGCATCGCCAACGCCGCCGTGAGTTCCGGCAGAGCGAGCAGAAGCAGTATGGCCGTAATGAAAAGCGACCAGATGACGAGCGGCATGCGGAAATAGGTCATTCCGGGAGCCCGCAGGTTGACGATCGTGGTAATGTAGTTGATCGAGCCCATCAAAGAGGAAACGCCCAGGATCATCAGGCTGATAATCCACAAGTTCTGCCCCCAATCAACTCCGGTATAGGCGGCTTTGGCCGAAAGGGTTGCGTACGAGGTCCAGCCAGCCGCAGCCGGGCCGCCGGGAACCAGAAAACTCGCCAGCATCACGATTCCGGCCAGCGCGCCCACCCAGAAAGAGAGCATATTGAGAGTAGGGAACGCCATGTCCCGGGTCCCGATCATGAGCGGAATGAGAAAGTTACCGAAGCATCCGACCATGATCGGCATGACGACGAAGAAGATCATAATGGTCGCGTGCATCGTAAAGAGCGCGTTGTAGGTCTGCGGCGGAATGATCCCCCCGTACATGTACGGCTCGGGAACCCAGCCGAATCCCGGGACAGCCGTCTCCGGCCAGCCGAGCTCCCAGCGCATCATCATCGCCAGCAGCCCGCCGATAATGAGCATGAACAGGCCCAAAAAGAGAAACTGCCTACCGATCATCTTGTGATCGGTGGAAAAAATGTAATGGCGCCAGAACCCCAGCTCCTCATGGGAAACATGAGCCCCGTGAGCCGCTTCGGCTGCTACAGAATCAGACATCGCCAATCTTCCTCCGTCGTCGAATTTGAAATGGCATCTAGGCGGAACGGGCGGGCTTGGGCGCTAGCTTTGCGGCCAGGTCTCTTTTGCCCACTGGGCGAACTGCTCCGGGGAGTCGACATAAAGCCAGCCGCGCATCCCGGAATGTCCAAAGCCGCAGAGCTCCGCGCACGGAAGCTCGTACTTTCCCGCCTTGGTCGCCTCGAACCAGACCAGAATATCCCGACCGGGAACCGCGTCCTGCTTCACACGCAAATTGGGGAGAAAAAAGCTATGGATGACATCCTTCGATTTGAGAATGACATGCACGGTCTTGTTGACGGGAACATGGATATCGTTTTCGGCCTGGCGATCGTCCGCCGTGCCAAATTTCCCATCCGGTCCGGGGTAAACGATTTCCCAATTGAACTGTTTGGCCGTGACCTGAATCTGAAAATCGCTGGGCGGCGCGTGTCTTTTGACCTTGGCCCACGTTGAGGCGCTCATGAACGACAACACCACGAGAATCACCGCGGGAATGACGGTCCAGGTGATCTCCAGGGCGGTGTTCCCGTGACTATAGATGGCGCGGCGCCCCTCGCGCCTGCGATACATGATCAGGAAAAGAACCATGAGCGCCGTCACCAAAATGAACACGGCGCCGGTGATGTAGTAGATGACGTAGAAGAGATAGTCGATTTCCCCGCCAAAAGTGGACACGTTCTCTGGCAGCCAGCTCATCATCAGATCTCACCGCCTCTTTTTTTCATATCCGTTGTAGCTAACACACGCGTTTCGTCATTTCAAGGGTGAAGCCGCCGTGTTTAGCATCGAAAATCAACAGCTTCGGGGCTCGCCCCGAAGGCCGCGGCCGTGCCTGTCCGCCACCGAGGAGAGCGCGAGCGAGGCTGCGGACGTCCGATTACAAACGGCACGACTCATGGCACGAACCCATCGGCCGCAGGCGAGAGCGCGCTCCCCGAGGGAGCCGGGGACAGGCACCGCTTCGCGGAGCCAGTCCCCTCCGGCCGCGACCCGACGGCTCGGTTCCCGAGGAGCTTTCGAGGGAATACGGGCTAGCGCGACAGGGAACGTTTCGATTTCAAACGGGCGAAGAAAGGATCGAAAGGCTCGGGCTCCAGAACCATGCCCTGCCAGATCTTATGGACGGCTTGCACCACGTGCTCCTTCGCCAGCCCTTCGACCACGAGGACCCGGCGGTCGCGCTGCTCAACGTGGGCATAGGTCGAGTCGGAAGCAGAGCCGGCCTGCTTCGCGGCTAGAATTTCATGGTAGCGGGCCACGAACTCCGTGGCATCTTCGGCGGAGTCCCACGCGGTCGCCCAAACCAGCGCAACCTCATCGCCCCGGCGAAAAGCCATAAAGCGGTCGCCGCCCCAACCTGCCGCCGCCGCCTTCGCGTCCGCCGCGGGAATAAATCGCTTGAACAGAGCCTGGACCATCACCTCCCCCAGCACGTTGTTCTCGATCTGCCGCCACCCCGGTGGAAAAAGCGCGTCGAGGTCGTTGAGAACGATCCGTATGGGCGGATCCGGGAGATCGAAAAATCGCTCCGGATGAAGAATCTGCTCCGTCGAGACCGGCGGATAACGGTACAGCAAGGTGACGCCGAGCCATCCCCTTTCCTGGAGGACCTGCGCGACGAAGGAAACCCCGCCGTAGTACTGAAACAGAAGCTCCTCCACAATGGCCTCCGGCAAATCAGTCAGGAGAGTGCGGGCCTCTCGGATGCTGTTTTGCACCGCCTCGTTCACCTGCGGGAGAGTGGTCTCATCGAAACCACCAAATAAGTAACCAAAGCCGCTCAGCGTGGCATCTCCCTCCACGACCGCGCGCAAGGCCAGGCTCTTATCATCGCTGCTGGAGGGCTGCAACTTCTCTGCCAGCAAAAAATGCTGGTCCTGAAGCGCGTGGGTGAGCTCGTGGGCCAGCACCATCTCGCCTACGACGTCACGCTGGGCGAGGAACCGAGCGACACCCGCCATCATCCCCGCACTCAGATCTTCCGGCAGGAAAAGTTTTTTCGCCCGCGGATCATAGAAGGCCGCTACCTGCGAGCCATAAAATTCAAGCACGGCGCCTTTCACGTCGAATTGCTCGGGGTATAACCCCAGCTTGCCATAGGCGAGCGCCAGGTCTTTGAGTTTTTCTTCACCGTATTCCCGATCGAGTTCGGCCGACATATAACGCTTGAATTCGGCTTGATTCCTGACCTCGATCGGCACATCCGCCTTGAATTCCAATCCGCGCATGGCCGCCAGGCCCGTCTTGATTTCTTTGAGCTTTTCGGCATCGACCACGCCGCCGCGCACCACCAGGTGCGGGCTGCACCCCGTCGTCCAAAGCACGAGGAGACCGATAAGAATCCGTCGAAGCGGCCGCGCCATATCCGTTGCTTGATTTTGCGAACCAGCAGCAGTATATGCGTAGACGACGCGCGAAACAAACTTTGCCGCCGTAGAAAAAATATCGGAGCGAGCGCACCGAAAGGGGGGCCTTATGGCGGAAACGTCGCGGGCGGCGACCCTCGTCGCCCCGAGCAAAATCGAAATCCGTGAGTACCCGGTTCCCGATGTCCCTTCGGACGGGGGCCTCCTGGCCATCGAGATGGGTGGGGTGTGCGGGACGGACTACAAATACTACCGCGGCAAGCTCGAGCTCCCTCTGCCGGTTATCTTGGGCCACGAGATCCTGGGTCGGGTGGCGAAGCTGGGGCGCGAAGCGGCTTCCATTCATGGACTGAAGGAAGGCGATCGCGTCATCCTGAAAGGCGC